>DATNQB010000007.1 GCA_036702875.1 Oculatellaceae cyanobacterium
CTGAATAATACTTTTTCTGGTTGCTGTAGTCGGCAGGTCTTTCCCTGGCTTGTTCTGAGCTATCCACTACTAATACCCACTGCACTAGGGCTTCTTTATATCTTTCCCAATCATCGGATTTTTTTTTACTTGTTCTAAAAGTGAGGGCGGTAACAATTCACCCAAAATTTCTATCCAGTCATGGAATATATTGTGTGCCGTTGATTCACTTACCCCGAACTGCACGCCTAGTAGTTGAAATGTTGGCATATGGTGCAGATAAACTAAGGTTAATAATATCTGCTCTGTTACAGATAATTTTGGCTTTCTACCACCACCTTTTTTTATTATTCTAATTTTGGCTTCTTCCTCTACAGCTTGGGAGCGGTTGAATAGAGCTTCTGCTTCTACGATTAACCATTGCAACTGTTGGTAATCAATTCCGAGCAAACGTTTAGTTTCTTGAGGATTAGATGTGATGTATGCCAGTAAAGAACTCATGACTAGCAGTGCAAAAATACAATTTTATCATCATTACGAATTTCTCCTTTTGTTTTTTGGAGATGTCTAATGTAGTAAATGTGCAAGCGCGTCTACGCGATGCTTATTTGGAGCCTTGGACAGTGTACTTGCCAATGAAACAACTAACTTCTATATTTCAAACAACACAGCCTTTGGCTGCTTTGTATCACGCTATCGTCAGTTACGAAATTATTCAGCATCTGGAATTGGCTCATCGCTGGGAGACTGAAAACACTGTTCCCTATTACCTAAAGATGATGCTTGGGCAAATTTCGTCATAGCAACTGTACGCTCAACTTTTAAAATCAACCCTCTTTAATTACTCTGGAAAGATAAAAATTGATAAATGTAGAAACTGCTACTTCCGCCCTGAAATACTACGATTTGCCTAATGCTCAACTAACATTCTTAGGGCAAAGCCAAAACACTACATTTCAGGTTGAGATACCATCAGGAAATAAGTTTTTGCTACGTCTGCATATTGGTATTGAGACTACTATCGACGGTGAGCATAATGTTTGGAGAGAGCCATCAACCATTGAATCCGAGTTGCTATGGCTCAACGCGTTAGCCCACGACACCGAGCTAACTGTGCCTCAACCTGTGCAAAATCGGTTGGGTGAATGGGTAACAAGCTTTGCTAGGACGGAATCAGAATCTTCCATATCCTGTTCGTTGTTGCGGTGGGTAGAAGGTTCGCATCTTGATGATCCTACAGCACAGCAAATTCGACAGCTGGGTACGCTGATGGCGCAACTGCATCAACATTCAAGTGGTTGGTCGTTGCCAACAGGCTTTTCTCGCCCCACTCATCATGTAGAGCAGCTAAAATCTGCAACATCTCAACTGGGTGTGCTGGTGCAAAACAAAGCAATTTCGTCAGACGATTATCAAGTGTTCCAAAAGGCTGCCCTGCAAGTTCAGGAATTGCTGTCTAGCTTTGAGCAGACACGCGACACATGGGGCGTAATTCATGCTGACCTTCACTCAGGTAACTATGTCCTCTATGGTGAAGAAGTACGCCCAATTGACTTTTCACGTTGTGGTTTTGGTTTTTACCTTTACGATATAGGTCAATCACTTAGAGATATTGAAGCATCGCTGCGTTGGCATTTCTTCGAGGGTTACTCCAGTGTTAGGACATTACCAGAAAATTATCAAAGCGTTGTTGAAGCATTGTTTGTAGGATCAACAGTGGAAAACTTTGCTTTTCTCAGTGCCAACCCCGAGGAACACGACTGGCTTTCTCGTGCAGTGCCTTATGTCGTCAAGAACCACTTGCACCCCTATTTGCAGGGTGAGACCTTCCTGTTTCTGAAGTGAGTTAATCAACATTCAGGTGCCTTGAGACGATCAGTGAGCAGCCAGACAGGTTTTAATGTCCTAGTTGCTAAGTTAAACGGTGCAATAATGTCACAAGTTAAAATTTATGGTCTGAGAGTGCATCTTGACCCGATCAAGCAAAAACTCTCCGATATCATCCATTCTTGTGTAATGGATGCGCTCCAATATCCTGCTGATAAACGGGTACACCGATTTTTCCCACTTGATGCCTGTGACTTTTTCTACCCGATTGGGCGCACGGAACGATACACCATTATCGAGTTCAGTATGTTTGAGGGACGTAGTGTTGAAGCTAAAAAGCAGTTGATTCGGTTACTGTTTAAACGGGTTCAATCTCTTGGGATTACAACGCAAGACTTGGAGATTACAATATTTGAAACGCCGAAGCATAATTGGGGATTTCGGGGTTTACCTGGTGATGAGCACCAACTCAACTACAAAGTCGAAATATGAAGGTTTGTTGTTAAGAAGGTAGATTCGTGACAGTAGCATAACAAGCGTGGTGCAACGGATTGCCATAAGCTGCTGGTAGTATATTCAAAATTTATGGCAACCGCTGACCACAACCGTTAACCCACTGTGCGCTGCATAGTTTCATCCTTTGAAACTCTATTGACATGACTGAACTTCAAGCTCGATGGTAAACAGGCTAACAATCCCAATGCACCGGAATATGGAAAGAGCGATTAGTAAGTAGCAGAAGGTTCTTGATTACAACACTTCGCTTCGCGCTTGGACTGCTGCACTGCAATATACAGATCATTGAGTTATGGCTGATGTCCCCAAAAACGCAGTTTCATCACAAGATGTGCATGAACTGCTTGAGCTATGGTCATTCCCTTCTACTTTAACCATAGAACCAACCAATCGAGGCGCAAGCAATACAACCTATTTGGTTAAAGGACAAGCAGGCAATTTCATCTTGAAACTGTACGGCGATTCTACAACTACAGAACAACTTCAGTATGAACATTCACTACTTTTCTATCTGCAACAAGCAAATTTATCGTTTTCAGTTCCAGTTCCTGTGCCAGCCAAGTCTGGAGAAACCTTAGTTCAGAAGAGCAAAAATGACACCTTGCTACGAGTAGCTTTGCTGCCTCTAATTCCAGGTCAGATTGCAGAACGGCAAAACTGTCACCATGCGCGTGCTGCGGGTCGGGCGCTTTCTGAACTTCATTCTGCCCTAGCTAGTTTCGATCCAAAAGGTCAACTCGCTCAGTTACCAGCATGGGGGGATCTCTGTCGGATTCATCCGTTAGTGCCAGATCCGCTTGAGATACCAAAATGGCTCTTATTACCAACAGAGCAGGAAGAACGCCTCATCCATACTCTAGCAGAGGTGCTTGAGGTCATGCCCAAGTTGTATCAAACGCTTCCTGTTCAGACTATTCATGCTGATTACCTATCCTTCAACATTCTGCTCTCTTCCAACCAAGTGGTTGGTGTTTTGGACTTTGAGTTTGCTACTTTTGACCTGCGGCTTGTGGACTACATTTGTGGACTAGATGACTACTCAATGTTTCCTTGGAAACAAAACACTCGTTGGGAATTTGTAGAGGCTTTCAGTGCAGGTTATGCCGAACACATTTTGCTGACACACCAAGAAGTGTCAGCAATAATAATCTCTTGGCGTTTACAGCGGGCAAGTTCTCTAGTCTATTGGTCAGGGTGGTGGCGTGAGGGAAAAGTAACCCATCAAAAGGTAGTGGATGCAGTAACTGATCTATTGCTGTTTGAAGATTGGCTTTTTGACAATGCGACTAAATTGTTGAGCTACATTCAGTGGGTTTGAACAATATGTTTAGGGAAATTTTAGCTACTCCATTGCCAAAACCTACTCAAAAATTGAGCAATAGTGCTGTGAGGGGCAAGAGCATACATACATTGCAAGTATGCGATCGCATACTTGAGTTACAAAACTTAGCATCGTGCTCTACTTTAAATGTATCTCTGCTTAACGACGATTCTATTGCCCCTTTAATTAAACTGAGCCGTAAAACTTTAAAATATCTAATCAGTAAAATATATTTAAGCTTGTTTTAAAGTAAGTTAGTTATCTTTATTAACGGGACTTAGACAAATTGTTGGCTAAAATAAGGCTGTATTCCGCTCCAGGAAAAGGATTTAGTTCTGTAGGGGTTTAGAAGGCTCAAACCCAGTCACGGTAAGAAAAAACCTAAATTGACCTCAAAATTATTCACAAACTGGGTTTGAGCCTATTTCTTAACCAGTTTTTGTCTAAGCCCCGCTAAGGGCAATTTAAGTACCATCAATTAGTTCATTTATAAACTCGTCAGATCATCTACCTCTATTGCCAAGCTGGAGGCGATCGCCATTACGAAAAGAGTGTATGTAGTTCTAAGGTGCTACAAATTTAACATCACAGTGCTCACAAGCGATCAGGTCTTTATGAAAAAGGGTAGGTGGTCTTCAAGAAAATAGTGACGTATTTGCTTTACACCTTGCTACTTTGGGGCTTGTTTGGGCTTGAACGAGGTTCAAGTCCCGCTAAGTAGTAACTAATGCCTTTAATTCCTCAGTTTTTAATCTTGGCCCATAGGATGTAACAATCAAAGAAGCTGCGGATGATGCTAATTTTCCAGCTTCTTCATAGCTCATACCTTGGGTAATTCCATAGAGAAAAGCTCCTGCATACATATCTCCTGCTCCCACTGTATCTACAGCTTTTACTTGAGGTGCAGCAATTTCGATTAATTTCTGACCATCAAATACTACTGAACCATTGGAACCGCGAGTAATAGCAAATTTTTTGCTGAGAGTTTTTAGGTGATCTACAGCTACTTGAAAATCATGTGTATCTGCTAGTTCTAATACTTCACTTTCGTTAGCAAAAATAAAGTCTAAACCAGTCCCAATAATGTCTAATAAACCATCTTTGAAAAATTTTACCATGTTGTAATCAGATAGGGACATGGTAGTTTTTACTCCCGCTTTTTGGGCTAGTTCTCTAGCCTTTATAGCTGCTTCTTTTCCTGTAGGAGAAGTCACTAAATACCCTTCGATATATACATATTCTGAATCAGTGAGCGCTGATAATACTAATTCTTGTGTAGAAAACTTTTCAGTAATTCCCAAAAATGTATTCATGGTGCGATCTGCATCAGGAGTTACTAACACCAAACATTTACCTGTAATTCCTGATTGGCGGTCGCCATTCTTTAAGTTGGTATCTACCTGAGAGTTAAGTAAATCTTCTATGTAAAAATCTCCAAATTCATCGTTAGCCACTTTACAGGAATAAAAAGCTTTTCCTCCTAGTTGACTAATTGCCACTATTGTGTTTGCTGCCGAACCTCCACAACTCTTATGGCAATGAAGATTTTTGAGATTTTCCAAAATATGATTTTGACTATCTTCATCTAAAAGTGTCATTACACCTTTATCAATTTTTAACTCTTGTAGCAACTCTGGAGATACTTCGTATTCTATATCTACTAAGGCATTACCTATACCATAAACATCATATTTCTTGCCCATTGTTTATCTCCTAGAATAATTTCTGTTTGACTTGAACAGGACTAATAATAACAGATAAGAGTTGCTTGATCGTAATTTTGTGAACCCGCATTTTTTCAAGGGAATAATATTCCCCATCGACTCAGCCTGTTTGACTTCCTATCCCTATGGTTCTCGGTGGATGCCCCTATCCATGGGAGCATCCCAGTTTTTTTGCAAAGAAGGCGAAAATCAGTCCCTATAGGTAAGACGAGTGTATTTATAGCATTTTTCCAAAACAATGCAACAATAACACGGAGAGCTTAAGTCATATTTTATGAAAGTATAAAAACCAAGGGCTTAAATAAATATTAGAAGACAAAATTCCCAACCTTGATGAAATTAAAATTTTAAAACATGGCTTCTGAAAAGCTATTTTTTTGATAATAATTATGATTATTTTTTTTGAACTCTTCGCTTAAAGCTTATTGGACTTCAATTTATTTGGTTGCCTAAAACGGTTTTTACCAGCAACACGAAGGAGGCGCAGAAATTTGGGGCATTCAAAATGGTTGGGTGCATTGCAAGCGGCTGCGTGGTGGAGTCCATCGCGCATCGCACTCAGTTCTTTAATTTTTTTGTCCAACTCCAATGCCTTGGCCAAGAGCAGTACTCTATTGATCTCAGGGCCGTCAGGCGTAAACATTTCACTAATCTCATTTAAGGAGAAACCAGCACTACGCCCTAACGAAATCAAAGCTAGCCGTTCTATGACGTTAGCATCGATTTACCCCTGTCAAGCTAAATCCATTGCCTAGAGGGTAATACAGCCCTATTTTCACCTACAACTTGTTTAAGTCCCGTTATTACGAAAAATATTGTGACCTCATAACATTTGGATTCATCTGTTGTACTTTAAGGGATACAGTTATTTGATTTTGGGAGGAAATACTACAGTGAAACGTTGTCATATTTCAAGCACAATTAGTGGTTTATCTTTTTGTTTATTGCTTTTGAACAGTATCTTTGCGCCATCTGCACAAGCTGGACGACCTGTACTCAATCAAACCCCTCAAACAATCAATCGTTATTTTGGTGGTTACAAAACTCGACTAACAACTAATCAGGGGGTTACTTATACCTATGCTCCAGCCAAATTTAAGCGGTTGTTTCCTAAGTTTCCCAAAAGCAAATTTTCAATTACTTTTGTAAATAATAGAGCTAGAAAAATAACTCTTGATTTCAGTGAAGACTTAAATAATTCTCGTCGGGTTGATTATAGATATAATTACGAGCAAGCTGATGCCACCAAATTTTATAATTATATCTTTGGCTACCAACCTTCTATTTGGAAAGAATTATCAAATCGCTTTGAACAGGACACGGTACATAATTTTGAATATTGTCTAGGGGATGGAGTTGGCAACAGTTTTATCAAAATGGGAGCTAACCAAGTTACATTTGATGCTAGTTTCTATTATGACTCTCGTTGCGAACCTCCTTACTAATTAAACTTTATTGCGTGCTAGCGTGCGAACGCAGATTGTAAAAATTATAAAGTGAAAGATTTTACGCCCTTATTACACTGCGAACTGACTCGCCAGCACGAGAAGAACGCAGGTAAAACTGTTAAACTGAACTTAATGTTTCATTGTTAATTTGATTTTGTGGCGGTTGTAGGTCAATCTTACGGGAGTTTTTCACTAAGAGATAAATTCGTGTCATCAAACCAAGTTTTCCCCACTTTAGGCTTGCAACAATTTGTGTTGATATAGCCTATAAGTTTCCTGTGCTGCTTCTCAGCTTAACGCTCGAAGAAGTTCAAACTTCATACCCTTGATGATATTAATTTGACACAGCGACAAATAATAAGTCACTGTACAAGTAGTTTGATGAGGTGAAAATTCATGTCCAATTTACCTATCCCCCCTATGCCAAATCCTGGTCTGGGTGTAACTACTGGCGTTGATTTACCTGTCGGTACGGTTGTTGCTTTTGCGGGAAAAATTTCATCATCTTCCTCAGATTCCCCTTCAGCCTATATAACTAACATTGAAGCACTAGGTTGGATGCTATGCGATGGAAAATCGCTCGAAGTATCTCAATATCCTGACCTCTTTGCTGTCCTTGGATACCTTTATGGAGGGCAAATTGACAAATTGCACATCTTCCGAGTTTTAGCAGTAGTCGCCAAATCTATCGCTGGCTACTTTAAAGCAGTACCCAAGTAAATTAGCGTGACTGTTGATCTTGGTTGCCAGTTCGCGCTTTTCCTCATCACCCCAAGGTTGCTACTGCTTCGATGCTTTCCCGTAGCTGCTGTTGGTTTCAGGTTGACTAACCAGCTTATAACCTTTGGTATCCTTAGCCAGTTGTACTGTTTGACCCTTCTTTAAACTGGTAAGCGTCGCATCATTAGGATTGCCCCAAAGCTTGATTTCCTTCACCTTCAGTAGTGACCGCGACTGCGTTGCGTTGATGCAGATCTTGCAACTGCTTCTGGTACAAATGAAGGCGCGGTAGCGTCTGCCGTCTTGGGGACTGCTACAGCTTCGGATTATTTCTGAAGTCTGTTATCGAGTATGTTACTAGGTGATGAGTATTATCAATCAAATGATTATTTGATTTAAAGCCAACTGTAACTTTTCTGTAAATTTTGATTGTTGATGGTACGTTATCACCAATTGCTCAATTGCCCGTGTCATCGCTACATATAAGAGTCGTGCTTCATCATCAGCATTTTCGCTCATGTTTGGTAGATAGCCAAGACCAGGGATAAAGACAACAGGAAACTCTAATCCTTTACTTGAGTGCATGGTGATCAGTTTGATGCTGTTATCTGCTGGTTGATAAGTACGGCTAGAACTGGTAGCGTTAACCCATTCAACAGGAATTTGCGCTCTGTAAAATTGTTCTTTAATCCGCTCACCCATGAATTTAGTACGATAGATGATCGCCATGTCATTCCAAGCAGTACCTCGCTCGTGTAACTGCTGTACGCGCTCATTCAAATACCTCACTTCCTGCATGAAGCTGGGGAGACGTATTAATTCTGGCTTTTTCCCACGACGACCAGCACTTTGAGGTTGAATCAACACCGGAGTATCATCTTCCGTTTCTTCTGGTGGTGCTAAAACAACTCTGGCAAACTCATAAGCCAACGTTAAAACTTCGGCAGTGTTGCGGTAATTGAGTTTGAAAATCGTTGTGCGTCCTTGTGCCTGGATACCTACACTCTTGAAACTGAAATTCTGGCGCTGCTTCTTCTCATAAATACTTTGGGCATCATCATACAAAACCAACAGCGAGTTAGTTTCTGGATCAACCATTTGCGTTGTCAGTTTCAACCACTCAGGTTTAAAATCATGACCCTCATCAATAATCACAGCACCATATTGTCCTGGTGCGATCACACCAGTATCAAATCCCTGAATTACTCTATGTACTAAATCCTCAACAAATGCTTCACCTCGTAAAGCTCTAGAATCTGGCAGTGCTAGTTGATGAGCTTTGAGAATATCAACGCACCAACCATGAAAGTGACGAACTTTAACAGTAGAGGTAAGGTTTTTCTCAGCTAGAGCATACCTTAATTTAGAAGCTAGAGAAACGTTGAAGCATAAACATAGTATTGGTTTGGAGTATTGTTCTGCTAAATACTGACAACGGTAGACCAGAATCAGTGTTTTTCCAGAACCAGCAACACCGTGAATCACGCGATGACCATCACCCAGACTCCGCGCTAGTTGCTCTTGTTGCAAGTCCATAATCTTAATTAAGTCATAAGCAACCTTGATCGGTTTCACTTCATGTTGTTCCAGTTCTGGATCTAACTCTGGTTCTGGGAATAAAGATAGTTGCGTACCAATCCGCAACTCTGGGAAAATGTGCCATCGGATACGGTTAATTTGGTCATATCCGAGAGTATTGCCGAAATTGTACGCCGATAAATTCCAAATTTGTTGATTAAATTCAAGAGCATCAACACTTTCGGCAATGTCATTTTTACAAATTACCAAATGTGGTTCAAAGACTTTTGTTAATTCACTTTGTTCAAAATTTTTTCTAGTAATGTTGGTAAAAACAACCCCGTAACCATAGGGTAAAATCAGCTTACCTTGATGTGGGCTACCAATTGGATAAACCAGCGTTGCGTCACGTTCCAACATTTGGCAAACTGCTAGAGCATAATTTCTTGCTTGTCGCAGTGGATTATTAACTTCTTTTATTCCTTCTTGGGTGACTAATTGAACTGAGGTTTTTGTGATGCGCTGAATATTTTCTAACTTCCAGTCTTTGACCTCTAGTATAAACAACCCATGTTCTGGATGCAGAATAATAAAGTCTGGATGCAACTGCTTCTTACCAATAGGTACGTCGTACCACAGCAGGTGATCGTCATCAAGATCATTTTCTAATGCCCTAGCAACCCGCTTTTCTCCCGAAGTCATACGGGAGAGGCAGCTATTAAGTGAGGGGATAAGGGTAGCCATAACTATCGCAGTTGGTAGACTGTAACCATAAAAAACAAGTTTATTTTATTCTTCCCAATTTTATGGCGTTTTGATTCAATTACTAATTATTCAAAAAATAAGATAGGCAAAGGTAATGATTGCTTTCAGGCAATCCTGATAAGGAATAACTGGTATTTTTTTACCAGTTGAGCCAAAATTAATCCCATAGAAAAATTTGAATAATTTGTATCGAAAGGAAATGTGAAATTAAATCTCTTAGAAAAAACTTTGCTCAATTGTTTCTAGGGAATTAAAATCGCGAACGTTTCAATCCCTGAAAGGGATTAGGGTAATTTCAACGTAGTATGAGGAATACCATCATTATCGTTATCAGGGCGCGATCGCACCCCACTTAATTGCATCGCGCTCTACAAGTATTGAGTGTGCAGCCCCCATGATTTACGCAGAACTTTTATCTCGGATTTGTTGAATTCTGGCGCATAAATACACAGATCAACGCCAATCAGAGGAAATTCGCTAAATTTGAATTGATAGAGAGCAGGTTGAAATGCTGACGGTACGAAAAATGACATATACTCCCGCAGTAAAAAGTATTTTAAAAATTTTTACTTACTAACGGTTAATTGAAGATAAAAGCAGAAAAAGTAGTAGTTAAAACGATATTATGTCAAATTGCTGAAATTACTGAAATATCTTCTTATATTATGCACCTCAAGTATACGATCGAGAATTGATGATGGGATTGCGGTATTTGAAAGCGCGATGATTATTGCACCATTTTGTTTCAATTCGTCAAGTAGCTTATTATCTTCTTCAATTCCAGTATTAAAAATGATTTCTTTGGAAATAGTATGTAACTTGGGAAAAGCTTCTTCTAATAATGTGCTGCCCCAATCAAAGCCTACAATATATCTTCCCTCGTCGGAAAAGTATATTTATTCATCGCTGGAAGCCTCCTTCGCTTGCTATCGTTTGGCCTGTTATCCATTTTGCATAATCACTATGAAGAAAATGGACTAATCTTGCCGCATCATCGGGAGTCCCCCAACGTCCAGATGGAAACATCTTGGTAATCTCATCATAAGCAGATCCAGTTAAGTAATTAGTATCTGTTGGGCCAGGGTTTATACAATTTACTCGTATATTATGACTTGCAAGAGCCGCTGAAGCCTGCACACACAATCCTCTGATTGCTTCTTTTGATACAGCATAGGCAATTTCATTAGTCATGGGGCCTAAGTATTGTCCACTTGTAAAAAGAGTAACAACTCCTCCTTTACTTTTATCAATCTGTTTTGCAAACGATTGAATCATTAACATTGAAGCTCTTACATTTATATTAAAATGGCTATCAATATTTTCCGCTGTACAATCAAAAATTGTGGAATTTACAGAATAAGCATGGTTGAGTACAATCCCATCAAGATTACCAAATAAGTTTTGAGCGCTTTTAATAACTTTCTCCGGTTCTCCATTAGCAGAAAGATCTGTAGATGCTAGCACCCTCACATTATAATTTTTCTCTAAATCACAACAGAAGCTTACAGAAGCATCTGAATATCCCATACTAATATCGTATTGTGGATTTCCATGAACTATGACATTAGCACCTGACTGTGCACACATTCTAGCTATGGCTGCACCTATACCGGAAACTCTGCTGACACCTGTTACAAGTATATTTTTATTATTCAATGACAAACTATTTTCCATTCGTTACCATCCTATTATTTGATGAAAAACTATTTTTAATTTTTTATCATCTTACTATGTTAGTGATTTACTTTTCATGTATTTTTTATTAACTCAAATCTTGCACCTAACTAGACAAAGTTCAAAACCTTGCTGTTGTAACTAAGGTTGAAGCTTCTCAAAATGCTTGAACAATGACAGCAACAAAACCTGTGGTAATAGCAAACATATTGCTTGCTGTGCTGCATCAAACCAATCAAGAGAATTATCGCTACCCGATGCTAGAAAAACCCAATAAGCTAATAAATAAGCTGTCAAGGATAGAACTAGCCAACGATAAACGCCTAAAACAGTGCCTTGACCAAAACGATGTAATCCAAAGCGATGTTTAGCTGTTTTAAAGAATCCTTCTCTTCTAGTAGCCAACGTCGTTTACCAAGCGCGTGTAATAGTAGACCCAATCATGGGTTTTGTAGAAATAACAAAGCGTTTCATGTTGAGCCAGTTATTCAGGTAGTAAGAAGAACCCAAATTGACGAATTAGATAAAGCGATTGCAGCGCTTAAATTTAGTTGGTCAGGCATTCATTATCAATCCATTCTTTGATACTTTAACGGCAATAATTCGCTGATAGTTACGATCTCCGCTTCCGTAACAATCACTTTGCAACTTGGAGCATAATCAGAAATTAATTCACGACACATACCACATGGAGGTACAACTCGCCCTCTACGATCTACAGCAACTATTGTTTCCAGTTCTGTGTCTCCTGCTGTCGCTGCCATTCCGATCGCAATTGCAAAGAGCGCAAACTGCAACTCGCCCAACATACGCTGTCCATTTGGACAGCGGAAAAAATTCTGCCAGATTTTGTTCGTAGTGCTGCCCCAACGTGATGATAGTCTTCTTTGAAACGCTTGGTGATTATGGAGCGAGCATTTTCAATTAGTTCTTTATCCTCTAAAAAGATAGGCGACATAGGGCTCAATATCTTGCAGTACAGCTTGTAACGGCAAACGTGCTAAAGTGAATTATACTCATCTCCTCAAGATAACTTAATCCCGACTACCAACAGATTACCTTTCAAGTACGCCCTTCGTAGATAATAAGAGCGCATAACGATGCTATAACTGGCCGCGAGTAGCCTCTCGGACTCAAGCAATAACCTTGAAGCGGTTGGGTTCATGAGCGTTGTTGTGCTGCTGGCAATGATTAGATGCCTAGAAAGACTCTTCTTGAAACTCATCAAAGATTGACAAAATGAGAATATTATTTCAAGAATTAATTTTGAGAAGCTTAAAACCCAATAGTACGGTTCAAAATTAGAAGGGTGAGTTAATTCTCGTAAACGACCGTTTTCAAGAACTAAAACTACAGCCATAGCGTACTATTTCCCTGATGTTGAAAGGGTAATACCAATAATCATGGTGCTTTGATTGGGGATTAGATTCCTTCATAAACGATTTTTTACAAATTAGGAGCGTGACCCCTAGTTGTACTCTCCAGGAAGATCAGTTTTTCTAACAGTAATGCTGCCAACTTTCTTACCTGACATTCTCAATAATTCATCACCTGAAAATTCAAAACCAAGCAAGAGTGCTATTCGCGCAATATCAT
>DATNQB010000008.1 GCA_036702875.1 Oculatellaceae cyanobacterium
AACAGCCACATTTAAACTGCGTTTTGACCCGGCTGCTACAGGTACTCGCAGTGCTGTACTCAGCTTAATCAATAACGATAGCAACGAAAGCAACTACACAATTAATTTAGTTGGCACAGCCAGCGCCACTGCAACCTTAACCGGAACTAATGCTAATGAAATCATCAATGGTGGCAGTAGCAGTGACAATATTACTGCGGGTGATGGCGCTGACATTGTTTACGCTAACGCGGGTAATGACACAATTAGCGGTGGACTAGGTGCGGACTTGCTGCGTGGTGGCGATGGTCATGATCGTCTCTATGGTGATGCTGGAAATGATCGTCTCTATGGCGATGCTGGAGATGATTACCTTGATGGAGGGGAAGGTAACGACATCTTTTATGGCGGTACTGGCAGCGATACCTTTGTACTGCGTGTTGGTAATGGTACTGATATTATTTCCGACTTCAATGTTACTCAAGATATCTTGAAATTAGAGGGCTTAACAGTAGAGCAGCTATCGTTTGGATATGATGGTACTTACGGTTTGATTCAAGTTGGCACTGAAGTGATTGCTAAAGTTCGTGCTGTTACTGCGGAACAATTGCAAAGTTACTTTAATAAGTATCCACATTAACCCTGGTTATTAGTTTTTACTATTCCCCAATTATCTTGGGGATTTTTTCAACTTCAAGCCCATTTATTTTGAAATTCTTTTTCATCCTTAATTAGTTGCTCATACCGCCCATCCTGCCAAACTTTGCCAATATGAAGCATTACGTTAGGAATTTGTTTAGCACTGTAACTTTTAATACTAGTCAATAGCGAGCAAGGTGCTCGCACTACATTATTAAATTTTTTGACAGAGTGAGCCATATTAAGATCACGTAGATTGCTCAAACTTGATGTGCTAATTGCATATCATTTACAACCTGAGTAATTTCTGCTAATTTCTGGGCAACTTTACCGCTAGTTAATAAATTTTCTGCTTCTGTAAAACCAGATTCTAAATCTTTACAGACACCACAGCGCCAGAGATAAAATCCTCCATTCCAAATAGCAGCTTGCATTAATTCTGAAGGTTTACCTTGCAAAACTTCCTGCATTTGTGAAATTAGGCTACTAAATGATTCTAGTGGTACTTCTTTACCAGCAAAACCGTAATCACGGGGATGCAAATGTAGACGTTCTAAGTTGGAATTAGAAAATATACCGATAATTGCAGTGCGATCGCGCGGTAAATCACAACTGCCTTCTAACCCTTTAACTGTAGTAAAATTTTGTTGTCCCCGCAAAGCATGGGCATCTTGAAACATAGTTTCTGTAGGCGGATGGACAAACCCTGAAATGATTTGAGCAACACCAGCATAAGGAGACCACATTAACTCCATAGTTGCCAGTGGTGGGCGTTTACCGAGTTGATCGCGGTATTCTACTAACTTATTGGTTAATGGGAAATGTAGAGGAAGATAGACAAAGCCTAATTTTGTTGTCTCAAATACTTGCTGAGTTTCAGAACAAGATAAACGGAAATTTACACCTAACCCTTGCCAAATATCAATGAGTGGGATGCCGTATTTAGTGGGCATAATGCCGCCACCGTGCATCACTACTGGTTGCCCAACTGTAGTAAGAATTAAAGCAGTTATTGGGCTAACAGGTGCAGTGCGCGATCGCCCATCGTAAGGAATACCCAATACTATAACCTGTGAATCAGTATTGGTGAGCGGTTGCAACCTTAAGCCTAACTGATCGTAAGCATCTAACATTCCGGCTAATTCTTCGCCAGTTGGTCGCTTAATGCGGTGAGAAATTAAAAAAGCTCCAATTTGTGCAGGTGTTGCTTCTCCTAGCAGCATCATCCGCATTGCATCTGCTGCTTCTTGGCGAGTTAAATCTTTGCTAGTGTGAGAACCGCTACCCACTTTTTTTAGCAATTCCCGAAAAGCATCGCTCATAACTAACACCTTACACTCTTTCTAACTCCTGGTTTACCCTTGAGCAATCATCATTAACCCAAAGGCATTACAGCAGATTCTCTTATTGTGCTTTCCAAGTCAACTGGTAGTTGACCTAATTCTCTAACTAATTTACAAAAGTGTCTAACTGGGGGAATTTGCAATCTATCTTGGGTAGTAACTAAAACAACTTGGCGTGTCAAACCCATCTCTGTTAAAGAGTCGGTAATAGAACCTGCTGAGATATCTTCTGTACTAGCAATAGGTCGCACAGCTAAGGTGTGATCTGTGTATGCGTCTATTAAGGCTGACTTTGGTAATAAGGCAATTAGTTGTCCTTGTCGCACTACACCGCGAAAAGCGTCCAGCGTATTTAACTCCATTACTGCTTGGAGTTTTGCACCTTGGCGCGAGAATCGCTCTTGTACTAAACGTTGCATTCCGTAGCCGTCTTTAAATACTACTTGTGGGTAATTAAGTAGTGCTGACCAAGGTACTTGTTGATGTTCAGTCAGGGGATGATTTGCAGCCATTAAGATTTCGATTGGCTCATTATATAAAACATCAACTACCATTTCTGGACTAGCAGTAAAAAAGCGATTATTCATTACTACTGCCACATCTACCATGCCATCTTTGAGGACTTTGAGGGCGCGATCGCTCCCCAAAGCTGTTACTCTTAATTGCACATCTGGATAATCGCGACAAAATTGCTGTAACACTGGCGGTAGGTAGTTAGAGCAAACTGAGTGAATCGCTGCTACACAAAGTTCTAGCTGTTTCCCTGCTAATAAATCGGCTAATTCCTCAGTTGCACTCTCCCACTCTTGACAGATTTTACGAGCATGAGGCAAGAATATTTCTCCCCCTACTGTTAGCTTTGCCTGGGCTGTGCGATGAAGCAATAGCAAGCCTAGTTCGCTTTCTAGCACTTGGAGTTGGCGGCTAATTGTTGATTGGGTAACGCCACATTTTTTTGCTGCCTGCTGAAAGTTTCCAGTTTCAGCAATAGCTAGAAATGCTTGCAACTGCTCAATTCGCATATTGATGTAGGCTAAAGCTTCGTTTAATGTTTCATTAGCGTAGCTTATTGATCGCCAAATTTTGGTAAGTATTGATACGGTTTGAGATGTGAGCAATCAGCTACTTTCGTAATGCGCGATCGCACTCACGTAAATAATCTCTCCTCATTCATTTTTATTAAAATTAGCGATAGTTTCCCCAATTTAGTAGGGGCGGGTTCACCTAAATCTAAGTATTTTATTTTAATCTCAATTCAACCCGCCCAAAAGCTAAAAGGTAAAAATAAACCTTTTTTATGAGTTATGGCGGGAGATTTAATTTAGTTAGCACTAATGTCTTCTCGATCTGTGATGTTTTTGCGTAAATCGTATATCTAACTAAGTTATACGTTTACGTATACAAGATCTTATACATACAAGTTTTATACTTTGATGATGAAATATTAGCTTTTGCTATGTGTAAAGCTTTGTTAACTTTAGTATAAATTACTAAGTTTGTACCGATAACACTATAGAACGCTATTTTTGGGGATTTGAGCGATCGCACTTCCGGGAAAGTTTATAAAGTGCGATCGCACTCCGCAACTAATCCGAAAAGACCACTATTCACCCACTAAATCCACTCTATGAATACCTTATCCGCATCTATCCTTAGTCAGACTTATAACCAACTCAGTGCTTTTGCTAGTTTAGAAAACTTCTGGAATTTATTTGATACTGCTTTTGGTTCAAAATACAACCATAAAGCTGCTGCAAATCTGCATTCTCAATGGCAATTGGGTGATTTTAGTCAACTTCCAGAAATTGAGATTCTTAATAGTAGTATTCTGGGCAATGCTAACGGCGCTTATGCCAGTAGCACTAATAAAATTTATCTGTCAGATACTTTTTTAGCAAATGCTACACCAGCAGCGATTAGTGCTGTTGTGTTAGAAGAAATCGGACATTTTGTTGATACTTTTGTCAATCAGAGCGATAGTGCTGGAGATGAAGGGGCGATTTTTGCTGAGTTAGTACAGGGTAACAGTCTGGATGCTAATACTTTACAAGCTTTGAAAGCAGAGAATGACCACGCGACGATTACGGTAAATGGGCAAGTTATTCAAGTAGAGCAGCAGAATTTTACAGGAACTGATGGAAATGACGATATCACAGGAACTTCTGGGGATGATGTTATTCAGGGTTTGGGAGGCAATGATTACCTTGAGGGGTTAGGGGGAAATGATTCATTATATGGGGGTACAGGGGTCAATACCCTTGATGGTGGTGATGGAAATGACACCCTAGTTCCTGGTACTACGTTGACTATTGGGTATGGTAGTTTTGTTGAAGGCGGCGCAGGAACAGATTCTCTTACTGTTAACTTTGCTAATGCCGATTTGTCTATTAATAACAATAGTACCGGAATTTTCGGTCGTTACTCCGGCGATCGCTTACTGGGAATTAGTAATGTAGAAATTTTGAACATTACAGGAGGTTCTGGGGATGATGTCCTTCAAGGGTTTGCAGGCAATGATACCCTCAATGGTGGTCAGGGAAATGATTCATTAGATGGGGGTACAGGGGTCAATACCCTCAATGGTGGTGATGGAAATGACACCCTAATTCCTGCTACTGGGGCGAGTATTGATGATGGTAGTGTGGTTGATGGCGGCGCAGGAACAGACACTTTGACTGTTAATTTTACTAATGCTAATTCTCAAAATTTGGGTGTTAATGGCTTAGGGATTTATAACAATAGCGCCGGATTTAACAGTCGTTACCTAGATAGCCGCTTACTGACAATTAGTAATCTAGAAATTCTTAACATTACAGGAACACCTTACGCTGATTCTATTCAAGGCTTTGCAGGAAATGACACTATCACTGGTGGTGCAAATGACATCCTTGACGGTGGTGCGGGTTACGATACCCTGAATTTAAATTTAGCTAGTGCCACCACTTCAGTTAACTTTAATCTCACTCAAGTTAGCAATCAAATCACTTACAGTAATACTCAAGTTAAGAACTTTGAAACCGTTGGCACACTCACAACTGGTAGTGGGAGTGATGCGATCAATTTAGGCAATAACGCAGGTGTGGATGACGGGGGAACAGTTGACACAGGAACCGGAACCGACACTCTGATTGTTGATTTTACTAATGCTAATTATGAATATTTGGGTCTTCCCTTTTACGATGATTTTGGTAATGAAATCTCGGTTGGGATTTCTAACAACAGCACCGGATTTAACCTTCGTTAC
>DATNQB010000009.1 GCA_036702875.1 Oculatellaceae cyanobacterium
AGACCGTTCTTTTTTATCACAGTTTGATACTTTTTTCTCTATAGAGAGCTTGTTGTCAATAAGCTGACAGTTTTTTGATAAGGGCTGAACCCTGATGTGCAAAGCACATCAGGCTTTGGGGGCGCTTGTCGCCCCCTGAAAAAAAAGGCTTTGAGAAAAGCTGTAGGCGCTCTGCGCCGTGGCGTAGCTTTCATCTGACTGCTATAAATTGTTTCTTAAGCCTATACTATTCTCAGTCATAACTCATCAATGCAATGGCACTTATTCAAGACTTCAAATTCTGGTTATTGGGAATTACCGGAGGTTTAATTGGGCTACACCTGCGTCTTACTTGGGTGATGACGCAAAGTATAGATCAGGTAATCTTTAACTTGATTTTTTGGATAGCAGCATTTTCCCTGCTATGGAAAAGACGCAACACGCTTAAATTAGAAAGTACAGCTATTTCTACCTTTTTCGGTCTACTGCTTATTGGTTGGATGCTTATTAAAAGTACTAATATTTATAGTAATACCGATATACTAATTTTATTTTTTCCCTTAATTACGGCATTAGGGTTAGCTTTAATTGCATCTGGAGTTAAAGGTTTTAAACAATATAAAAAAGAACTCTGGATCATTTTTTTGCTCACTATACCGAAAGTTACCTTAGCTGAAATTATTGATAAAACTATTGGTAGCACTCTCATCGCTGCTAAGTTTACTAACTTTTTACTTTGGTACTTAGGTTTCCCTGTGCAACGTCAAGGCGTTTATGTTTTTTTGCCCACGGGATCTATAGAGGTATATCCTGGCTGCTCTGGGCTAAATTTAATGTTGCTACTACTGCAAATAGCTATTTTAGCTATTATGATTTTTGACCTAAAACTTTATCAAAAAATCTTACTACCAATAATAGGAATTTTACTAGCATTTGTCCTCAACGGATTTAGAATTACCTTATTAGCCATTTTAGTCGCTGGTTCTCAAGAACAAGCATTTCAATATTGGCATGGAGATGAGGGAACACAAATATTTTCCACCCTTTCAATCTTAATTTTTGGTTGGTTTTGCCATGTCCTCGTACAACATTATGAAAACCAACCTAAAAAACAACTTACTTCTCAAAATTCTGTGGAGTTATAATTGTGCTACCAAATCAACAACTCCGACCTATAGTTTTAGCTATTACCTTTGTAAGTACCCTATTGACTCTTGGTCAAGTAACATTAGATTCAAATTTAGGCAAGTATAGTGCTTTTACTTTTCCTGCCACGCTTCCCTTAGCAGACTGGAAACCTTTAGACAGTAAGGCTTTAAACAACCAGAATCATCAGGATATAGGCTTTATTTCAGGAAGGCGTTATCAATATATCCAAAATGATGTTGCCCTGGATATAGAAATGCGCTATGAAGCTACTAATGGTGAGTTTAAAAAGTTTTTAGAAAACTACACAGCCATTAAGTCTCTACCTAAAAAACCATTACCAATTACCAAGTATCAGGAAGGCGTAGGATACTATATTTTATTCACAGATAAACATAAAGCATACTTGGGTAGCTGTATTAACCCACGCGGAGGCAGTACAGTTAGTTATGAACAGTTTAACCACAACAGAAATACCTATGACCTCAAATTAAACAGAATCTTTCCTTGGTTAATCGGTCAGGAAGAACTACGAGACTGGCGCTGTTTATGGAGTTATATGTCCATTCCTGTTAATGTTGATCAAGTTTCTTTGGCAGATAAATATCAAATTTTAGAAAAAACTTGGTGGGAATGGTATCAAATTTGGAATCAACGTTTTCCTAAAATATAAATTTTACGGAACAAAAGTATAGATGCTATATGTTGCATCTATACAGTAGAATTTATAGTAGTATCTTCGGTAATTGGTATAATTTAGGCGTTTTAACGGTAAATCTCATCAAATCAAAACAAATTTACTAATCAAAAAAGTAATTCGCCAAGCATAAATAGATAACACCCCACATATTAAAGCTCCTAAAACATATCTCACACCAGTTTTAAATAAAGTTAACCTTTGCTCTTGTTGCGACTTCTCAATTTGATTTTTTGCTGCTTGTTCTGCTTGGACAATTTGCGAATAAGCTTGAGCCTTTAATTGTTGAGGTGTGCTAGTATCGGTGGGAGGAATTTGTAGTCGTGCAGCATTAATTAGTCGATTGATTTCTGGTAGAGAATTAGCATTATTTAGTGCTGTTTTAATCTGCTGAACTTGAGCAGCTTGCTGCGTTTGTTGATTAAGAGCTTGGGCATTGTTTTGATTGTTAATTCGTAAAGTATCCGCAATTCCAAGGGGAATTAACAATAAAAACAAAATTCCCATTAATAAAGCAACCAAAGAAACCAACTTTAAAATCAATTTTTCTATTTTTGTGCGTCCTTGATTACCATAGAATACAAAAAGTATTCCTAATAGAAACATGGGAAAATTATCAACGAAAGCGGCAATTGTTTGTAGTTCCCATACAGGGTTCATCAAACGAAAAGGAATAAGAACGCTAACATAATAAGATAAAGTTAATAGCAATAAACTATAGCCAACCCAATGAATTAAGGAACTATAGAACTCTTCGTTACTTTCCCATTGGCTATTTACCTGTTTAAACATACTTTGCAAAGAAAAAAGCTCTTTACCTAACTCTGCTGATTTAGACTGGGTTGTGTTTTGCAGTTCGTAGAGATTTTTTTCAATGTTCTCTATACGTTTGTATAAGCTTTCTGATTGATAGTCGCCGTTGTTTTCTGCCATAAGATTTAATCCTAGTTCTAAAAGATAGACATTTAAAATAAAATATTCATGATTAAACGCTAATGTCAAGACACGCTGATAAATTGGCGTATCTTGACATCAAAAAATCCTGATCAAGGCAAAATAGTTAAATTGCAAGGTTATGATTAGTTGTCGCTGATTTTAGTCAACGCTAATTTCTTTTTCTTGACTTGAGAAGTTACACCCCAAATTCCACCTAAAAGTAATAATCCTAAAGTTGGTGAAGGTTCAAATGGGACAGCTTGAGATTGTAATGTGTATGTAAAAAACCGTCCATTACTATCAAAAGTCCCGTTTTGATCTACATCATAATCAGGATTGCTATTATTAAAGCCTGCCGTTAAAGCACCATTTAAAGTTCCTGGTGTATTGTAATTGAAACTATAGGAAACCGTTTGTGGGTTTGCCAAAGTTCCACCACCTGTATAAGTTTGACTAAAGTTAGCTGGTGGAGCGAGAGGGCTTTGATTAGGATTTGTATCAAAAAAGTTCAGGAAAAAAGTGTCTGGGCTTGGAGATGCCGCTCCATTAGCGTTGTACAAATTAGCAGTTACAGTAAATGCGCCATCACTGCTAGTAATAGTAGGGTTAGTTAAACTACCTCCAACTTCCAGTGGAGTTCCATTAATTCTGACATCACTAAACCCCACCAATTGAGCTTGTGCTGGAGTCACCCCTGCAAGTACTAAAGTAGCAGTAGTTGCCAACATTGATATACCTAAAGATGGATGCCATATAGCACTATCATGGTCTCTAAACATTTTTGTTAGAGTATTCATTATTTAACTCCTCACATAGATCAATACTGTCAGTTAGGTTATCGTTTTATGGGTAGGATGTAAACCCATTTGTAGATGTAGAAATGAATGTTTTTACATTAACCGTTGTTTGTGATGATCCCCTTACTTAAATACAAGTTAAGTCCCAACAAAAATTTGACCTTCACCTATAGCTAAAGCAAAAAATATTGCCATATCTAGCAATTGGATAAAAATTATGGTGCTATCAATGGCTGTTAGCTGTTAATTGATTGGTTTACGTGCTAACTTAAATTTTTTAAGTTGTGAAGCTACGCCGCAAGCGCCTAGCATGATTAACCCCAATGTTGGTGTAGCTTCAGGTACAGGAGTTACAGAATTTTCTCCAGCAACTAAAGTAAAGCCGAAACCTCTACCTTTAGTATCGAATACTCCATTACCATCCCCACGAGGACTGCTTAAAATTGGTATGTCGTAATCTGTGTCTTCGGAAAATAACTCGCCAAATAAAGCACCTTGAAAAGTGCCATCTTGATCATAGGTGTAGGTATAGCTTACAACTACGGGGTCAACTAAAGTAGCACTACCCTCATACAATCTAGCAAAGTCGTTAGGCGCATCCAGCGAGTTGTTCCCAAAGTTTTGGAAGCTGAAAGTTGACGTAAATAAGTCGTTTGGAAGGCTTCCTGGAGGAACGCCATTAGCATTATACAAATCAGCAGTGAAAACAAATGTCCTACCATTTTGACCACTACCATTGATCGTTGGCAGAGGCATAAGTGTATTGTTATTGTCATTTAGGGGTACTTCTAGTTGCACCCCATTAATTCTCATATTCGAGAATCCTTTAGTTTGAGCTTGCGCTGAGGTACTTACAGCTGCAATCAGAGCAATAGTAGTAACTATTTTCCAGCTAAAGTGGCTGAAATTGACAAATTTATGTAGTCGATCGCATTGGTGCGGTTTTGCTCTAGTACTGCTCATATATAACTGTTTGAGAAGTTGCATCAATTTTCATCCTCAAGTATACATAGGATCTTTGTAAAAATACCCCGCGAACACTGATGATGTAAATATGTCACCAGTCATATTGCATCAAGTGTATCTTTAGCAACAATAGCTTTTAGGCTTAAACTTTTAATTTAAAATATCTTACAAAAAAAGCGGTTTGAAATTTGTATTGGAAACAAAATTATTGAGGAATCAGCGAGATTAAGATTAAATCGCTAAATTTTTGTGAGCGAAGTTCATGGAATTTTGATTTAGTGAAAAATTGTATACATCCTTTCCCAAGGGAAATTATGGTTACTAAGATAGGTAATTACGCAGTGAAAACGTGATTTTGTCATTCCGAGCGACCTCGTTGGCGTAGCTTGCGCCTGAGTGCCTGGAATCTCAAATACCAAAAACTCGTTGAACTTGCGTAAGCCGTATAGTAAAAAAATTTGCTATCTTACATAG
The DNA here is from genome assembly GCA_036702875.1 of Oculatellaceae cyanobacterium. Classification (GTDB taxonomy): domain Bacteria; phylum Cyanobacteriota; class Cyanobacteriia; order Cyanobacteriales; family PCC-9333; genus Crinalium. Next base: position 4,996 of record DATNQB010000009.1, read on the forward strand.
GCATATTATATACTAGCAGCTAAAATTTAACTGCTGAATATTTGTTAAATATATTAAAATTACTCAAAAAAGATGATTTATTCGTAAACATATATTAATCAGCTACTTGCCATACCACCACAGGGCGTGATGCGGTAACTTTTTGGTCGGAAATTAAGCTATATCGAGGAATCTCTTTAATATTTACTTGAAAATAAGCGTAGCGATCGCGGAATCTAAAACTGTAATATGTCCTTGTTTCAGACGTTGCTAAACCATTACACGATTCATAAGCTTTTGTTAAGGGTGCTTTAAATTGCACAAACTTGTTGCTTGATGAAATTAACTCAGGATTGCCTGCTATTGGTAAGGTATCAGCAATAGCTGTGTGTTCTACGCCACCTTCATAGTAACGAGATAAATTCCATAAGCTTACGGTTGTAGGACATTGACCTGTTTTAGTTTTGACGTTAAAAATTATATTCGGTTGAGTGTTTGGTAGGACAGAGGTAGCTGTTGGTTGCTCTTGTGTTAGTACTGGGATACTAACAAGTAGTACTGAAAAGCAACTTAATGTTGTTGTAAATCTGGTAAAATTTAGCATTTTAGTAATTTATTAAAGGTTGACAACTAACTTTCAAGCAGTAAGCTAACTGTTGGTAGTAACTCACTTATCAAGACGTTGTCATATATCAATAAGTGCCAAGATTCCTGGTATTTTGAACTTATAATTACATTCTTCTAATCGCCAACAGATTCCATCCAAGCTAGACATTGCTGCATTTGGTGTTGCATTGTTTGTTTGTCAGCATGAAACCGTCTGCCATGTCCTGGTAGTACCCATTCAAAGGCATAATTAGCTAAACGACGCATTGATTTAAGCTGTTCTTCCCAGGAATACCAGCAGACATGATCGAAGGCAATGAGATGATTGAGTATAGGTGACCAAGCGAGATGATCGCCAGTGAAGAGAAATTTATGATTATATAGCAGGACAGTATGACCTTTAGTATGCCCTGGAACTGGGATAATTAGAAGGTTTGGAGCAAATTGCACTGGCTCGAAATTAGTCAATTGAATTTCCACGTCACGAGTACTATTATTGATCTCGTTGGTGTGGAGAATGCGATCGCACCCAAAATGCTCTCGAAACTTGCGATGATCTGCCACATCATCAATATGAGTTAGATACATATACTTAATTCCACCCATCTCTTCCAATCGTTTCACCAGTGGCGGCGCAAATCGGGGAGAATCTACTAAAATATTCCCATCTGAGCGATGAATTAAGTAACTTGCGGCAGCATAAGAATTTTCAGCATGGTAGCCACAATGATAAACATCATCCTCTATTAAGATGGGAAAACTTTGGTGAGCAACTTTAATATCTTGAGGTTTCTCAACAGTACCAATTGAAGCAGTTGGACAAGATAGTAGTGCTTGCATAGCTTTTAAGTGTTCTGCATCGTTATCTGGTTGATGATAAACGGTTGATTGCTCATCAACACGATGAAACACTTCTGGAGCCATCCAGCGACAAGTATCACAATCAATACAGGTAAAATCTACATAAAAATTGCCATTGATATTTTTAGGGTGACGTTGATTAAGGTCAGCCATTTTTTACCTCAGTTATAATTAAATATTTTTTTTGCTATTAGTTTTATCACTCTTCAACAGAATACCCCATCTATGTACTCATAGGTGGGGATGAATGTTGTCTTAAACATCCGGTAGAAATCTAATAGGCTCACGCAAGATATCAGCCATAGATACCCCGCGCTTTTCCGCTTCTGCTTTAATTTTAGCGTATTCCTTTTCGTTCAATCTAATTTCTAATCTTAACATTCTAGCCATTGACATTACCGTAGCTTGTCCGTACAATAAATACAATACATCAAGTTTAAATACTTATGTTACTGGCTTATCAATTCAAGCTACAACCTAACAAAATACAAATTGCAGCGATGGAGCGTTGTTTGCACCTCCTACGCTTGCAATATAATTTTAGGTTGAGTGAAAGGATTGAAGCTTATGAGCAAGTACGAACGCCAAAATTAGGAGAATATACAGACCTATTTACTCAAGCTGTAATTTATCCCTTAACTTGTTCAATTAGTAAGTCAGCTTTATCTGGTGAAGTTTGGAAAACTAATAAAAAGGGTGAGATAAAAAGAAAATCTGCCTATGAGATGCAGTCGTCTGATTTACCTAATCTAAAGAGAGAACGCCCCTGGTATAAGGAAATACCATCTCAACCATTGCAACAAGCATTAATACAATTGGATGAGGCTTTTCAACGGTTCTTTCAAGGATTATCGGGATACCCAAAACCTAAGCGCAGAGGTAAGTTTAGGTCTTTTACTTATCCTGCTGGTGCTTGTGAGTTTAAAGGAAATAAAATTAGATTACCTGGTTTTGGTTGGATGAGGTTTCATCAATCTCGCCAATTTCCAGATGGGTTTAAGCCTAAAAAAGTAACCATCAGAAAAAAGGCTGACGGCTGGTATATCTCAGTTTGCCTGGAAGATTCGACAGTCCCAGCAACACCTCAACCGAATGGTATAAAAACTGCTGTGGGTGTTGATTTGGGTATCAATAAATTAGCATCTTTATCTGATAGTACAACTATTGCTAATCCTAAATTCTATAAACAACAGGAGGAAAAACGTAACAGATTAAATCGTGCTGCTAGTCGTAAGCAGAAAGGCAGTAATAAACGTAGGAAAGTCTATGAACGGTTAGCACTAATTGAGCAAAAAGTAACTAACCAACGCAATGATTATCAATGGAAAATTGCCCACAGGTTAACTAAAAAATATGACCTCATAGTTTTTGAAGATTTAAACGTTCAGGACATGATGAAACGTTGTAAACCCAAATGGAGTGAGGATGAGAAAAGATATCTAGAAAATGGTCAATCTCGCAAGGTGGGATTAAATAAAGCAATTCAAGATGCGTCGTGGTACTCGTTGAAACAAAAAACCAAAGTTTTAGCCGAAAGGCATGGTGTATTGGTGACTGTAATTAATCCACGTCATAGCAGTCAAGAATGCTCTAAGTGTAATTTTGTTAGTCCAACTAATAGGGACAAAGAGAAGCTTGTTTGTGAACAGTGTGGACATCATGCTGACGCTGACATTGATGCAGCAGTTGTGATTCTAAACAGAGGCTTACAAGAACTAGGAATTAAGTTTTCTGTACCGGAGGTCATTCGGGAATTTACGCCCAAGAAGCTTGTTGAAAGACAAGGGAAATCAGTAATAAAAGTTGCTGAGTCTGGGAACAAGTCAGATAAAAAAGTTGTAGGAATACAATTAAGTTTGTTTGACTTGATGGGGTTCTGCCCGGAATCTCCATCTAAA
>DATNQB010000010.1 GCA_036702875.1 Oculatellaceae cyanobacterium
TTAAACGTATTTCCTATACCTCAGTTGTCTTTAGGATTTCCCAGGCTGATTTCTTTGATGAATTTCTTCCCTAACCCTATGCGACAGATTGAGTTTAAACCGGATTATCACTTTTCCTCTGCTTAAAGTGACAGAAGAGCGCTAAAGTTGAATCTTTGGGTTTATCATTAGCAGCAGAAACCAGCCAACCAAATTTAAATAGCCCTATCCAGCAATCTGTTTCTTGGAAACGTTTAGAACTATTAGGCGTAACTCATGCTTATCGTGGTGAGAAAGATAACACTTTTATACTTGGCGCTATCAACCTAACTTTTTATCCAGGGGAAATCATATTTATAGTTGGGGGTAACGGTAGCGGCAAATCTACCTTAGTTAAATTAATTACTGGTTTATACATTCCTGAAACCGGAGAAATTAAATTTGACAACGTAGCTATTACTGAACAACAGCGCGAGTGGTATCGCCAGCAATTTTCCGTCGTCTTTTCTGACTTTTATCTATTTGAAAACCTCTTAGGTTTGGATAATATTAATCTTGACACTACAACCCAGGAATACTTAATTAAACTCCAACTTGACCACAAAGTTGAAGTTAAGAACGGTATGCTTTCCACCACAGCATTATCTCAAGGACAGCGCAAACGTCTAGCTTTACTGACTGCATATTTAGAAAACCGCCCGATCTACATTTTTGATGAGTGGGCATCAGATCAAGACCCAATATTTAAAGAAATTTTTTATACTCAGCTTTTGCCAGAACTACGAGACCAAGGTAAGACTGTAATAGTTGTCAGCCACGATGACAGATATTTTCACTTAGCAGACCGTGTAGTTAAGCTAGATTATGGGCAGGTTCAATAAGATATTACGCGATCATAAAGGAAATAAAGTGAAGTAAAAATTACTCAGTCCTAAAATAAATTTTGGCTTTACAAAATTTAAATCTAGCTAAAGTGGTAGGCAACCTGACAGATGTTTATTAATAACTTATATGACATCATCTTATCAATCAACAACAGCCATGTTTGATTGTTTAGTGGCAATTACAGATTATTGAGGATAATAAAAATATGACTAACTATGAGTTTCATGATGAATTAAGTTTGGCTGAAACCGCAGAAAAATTGGGAAAAGAAGCAATGAAGTTAGGGCTGATACCTAGTTTTGTTGTTCGTTTTTTTCCTGATAGCAGCCAATTCTATATTCCCAATGAAAAGGAATCTGAACCACTAACGCCAGAAGAAGCCTATTTACAATTAAAAAGATTAGTGGAAAAATCGGCGAAATAGAAAATCATTAAAAATCAAGATCAATTGTAAAGCATGAAAAATGACTAGCTACCCCACAAATAATAATCCCCAAATATCTAATTATTTAAACCTTAAATCAGAAATTATCTCAAAAACAACAACCTATGAAGCAGCGTTACTGCTAAAAAATGAAAATTGTGGCTCAAAATTCATGCTTCACTCTACTCCTACTGAGAAAATATGTTTATTTTTTCATGGGTTTACTGCCAGTCCAGAACAGTTTCTACAAATAGGGGAAGCATTTTTCAAAGCAGGCTATAACGTTATAATTCCTTTGTTACCAGGACATGGAATGGCTGGAAATTGGGATAAAAATAATCCGCCACCCTTACCTGAAGATAAAAAAGTTTATCAAGAATTTGGAATTCAATGGTTACAAATTGCTCAAGGTTTAGGAGAAAAAGTAATATTAGGAGGATTATCAGGTGGTAGCACATTAGCAGCTTGGTTAGCAATAGAGCGTGCTGTGCAAATTCATAAAAATTTAATATTTGCTCCCTACCTCAGTGGTAGTAATCCTTTAGTTGATTTAGTTGTAGAAAGTTTTGATATCTACTTTAAGTGGAAAACTGCGCCTGGATGCGTAAGTTTTGGCTATGAGGGTTTTATCATGCCAGCTTTGCGAGTATTTTTAGATATGGGAGAAGATATTTTAGAGCAAGCAAAAATTCGCTACTCTGCACCGATGTTTATTATATCTAGTGAAAGCGATCGCGCAGTTGGTAAGCATGAGCATCAAGAATTATTTCATGCCGTTATTCACCATCAACCTAAGTCATGGTATCACTGCTTTGAGCGAGAGTTAGATATTGAGCACAATATGATGACTGAAGCAGAAGGGAACAAACACGCAGATTTAGTAATTTCCCTAGCTAAAGCATATATCGAAAGCGATCTAACTTGGATTGAGTTTCAACAAATGTGCGGTCGCATAGAACAAGGATATCTCAACACAGTAGTCAATCAACTAAATCTTAATAATCGAGTTTCTCCTGAACTACTGCAAATATGTAGTCATTTTTCTATGCTACGCGATCGCTCTTCGTAAAAGCAATTAGATTTAAGTTTCAGAAAATCTTGGTTTTTATTAACATTTATTTTATTAAAAAAATCAAAACCTTACTAAAGCTAACGACTTTTGCATAAATGACTTGCTTTTAACGCCGACTATAGTAGAAACGCTGGCGACAACTGTAGTGGTGGCAATAGTAAGGATACAGCCCCAATAATGACAATGACTTATCTATAAAACCTACTCGTTTTGTACGCCCAACTTCTGTATGGTTACATTTTGGACATTTTACGCTGTTGGGAGATTTTCCCCGATCAATTGATTTCTCTAAAAGCATGAGTTTCTTCTTTCAACATTACTGATATTTTCAGAGTTTAATTAACCTACTTGGATAGACTGCTCAAAACCGGAAAATTTTCTAAAAATATTACAAGTTTCTGAGCAAGCTTTTTGCTTAATTAACCAAAAAACATCATAGTTTTAATATTTTAACAGTAAATCTTACTTGAGATAGATAAATGATGCGTTTTTTGAGTAATTACTGCTTTAGGATTGGCTTCTATAACCCGTCTGGGATCAATGGGTAGGTTGAAAGAATTTAGGTAATCTGTTGTGATAAAGGAATTGACTTGATTTTGGTACTGGTATATAAGGGACTATACTTTCAATAAAAGTTTATATTTCATAATTTATTTTTCTACGCTGACTCATAAATAATGAAACTAATGTTGTTTAAATTACATAATTACTATCCGTATATGTATATCTTTAGTATGATGAAAAATGATTGATTAGTTATGGAGTTTTATATTATAAAAACTTTGTTGATAAGAAGCAAAATGTAAGTTTATTTTATCTGCTTATCTTAACGGTTCTCAGATTTTAACCTGATATTTAAAGACACTATACGTTACTTAGGTTAACCCTCGTTGCAACTGTAATTAGTTTACAGTATGCTAGATAAAAAAATAACCTCATTTGAATGTGTTTTTATGGTAAATAAAATTAATAAAAGTAATGAAAATTTATTGAAATTAGCAGAAAAACTATCCTCAAAAGATGCAGTTATAAAAACAAGCGTGGACTGGAAGATTGTGAGTTGGAGCTTAGGCGCAGAGAAAATGTATGGCTACTCTGAGGGAGAGGTAAAGGGGCATAATTTAATAGACCTATTGCAGCCCCAAGAATTAGATGTATCACAGGAATTACGAATAAATCGTCAAAATAAAGACGTTAATTCTTATGAATCTGTTCATATCACCAAAGATGGCAAGCTAATTAATGTCCGACAAAATGTAGCTTTAATTAAAGACTTGAGTGGCAATGTTATAGAAAACTCTATCATTATTAGAAATACTACCGAACGTCGTCGTGGCGCACCAATGCCCGCAAATGAAGTAGAGCGCCTAGATGCTTTGTATCAGTATAAAATCCTTGATACTCAATCTGAAGATAATTTTGATGATTTGACGAAGCTAGCATCTTATATTTGTCAAACACCAATAGCTTTAATCAGTCTGGTTGATGCTGAAAGACAGTGGTTCAAATCTAAAATTGGTTTAGATATATCACAAACTCCTCGTGAGCTGGCATTTTGTGGCTATACAATTTTGCAAAATGAGGTTCTTCATGTTGAAGACACTATAGCAGATGAACGTTTTTTTGATAATCCTTTAGTAACTACAGATCCACACATTAGATTTTATGCTGGCGCACCTCTGATTACAACATCTGGCTCTGCAATTGGTTCTATATGCGTTTTAGACAGCGCTCCTAAAAAATTGAACGACGAGCAATTGGAAATGCTCAAAATTTTAAGTCGTATGGTGATGCGAGAGTTGGATAAACGTAAGCAAATTTCTGAGCTTAAAAATCAGGACTTACGCTTAAAAAAGTAGCACACTGATTGAGGATCAGAGGGGGTAGAGGGAGATGGAGAAATGATCAGACCTGGTTTAGGTCAATGTAAGTTCTACAGAGAGGGGAAAAGAAGCATTAACCAGAGAGGATAAACCACCTGCTTGCTCTTGTCCATTTACAGCTAAGTCACTATGGCATAAGTAAACTTTCTCACCAGCACGACCTAATAAATCTCGTAAAATACGCTCTAACCTTTCCTGATCCGCAATTTCACTATCTACTTGTGTCCAAGGATTTCCTGACCAATCTTTTAAAAACAAGTTAGCACCATATAAAGTAGCAGCACCACCACTTAACCACAAAGGTGAACTTGCATCCAGCCAAAACTGCCATTTATGGAATTTACGACGAGATCTGTACTGGAAAATAGTTGCTAAGGTGACAGCGCGATCGCGCTGTAGGCGTTTTACTGGGTAAGGATTAGCGGTAATAGTGCCTTTACGCAACAGTACGATAAATTGGGCAATGGTGGTGTGAGGTGGTGTATCAATTTTTTCACTTTGGCGCAACCTCCCGTCAACTTCCCAGAAGTGCTGCGCGGTTTCCATTAATTCGCGCAAGGCAGATAGTTGATCGTAGGGTAGATTACTACCATTGCCCAAAAATTGCTGAATTGCCCTGTCTAAAAGTGTAATCGCATTGGGAATTAACCTTTGTTCTTGTTGCGATCGCTGTTTTTCTACCCACTCTAAAATCTGTTCATAAGCAGTTGTGGCTTTATGTCCCAGTCTATCCCAGCGCGGAAACGTCGTCACGGGCAGTAAACGCGGTTGTTCTGGATCGGGCGCGTAGCAGTGATCTACTATTAAACCCGCCCGTACAGGATCGATATTCGGACTGAGGACTGAAGGTTGCGGAATCCGATCATCTAAATCTCCCCTGTTTCCCTGTTCCCCATCTCTCCTACTCAATACCACCAACATTTCTGCAACAGCATCACGATCTACTAAACGCCCCAAACCTGGATAAACTAAAGCCAGCATCGTCAGCAATGCCCGAATTACTGGTGAACTAATTAAGGGACGCTGATCGCCCATAGCTTCTACAGCTATGCCTTTGCTTGTTAAAATTTCTGTGAGTGTGTAACGTGCGATCGCATCTAAACCAGGCGCAATTACTACTATTTCTTCCGGTTGCACCTCCCCATTTTGCACCGCTTGGATAATTACCTCAGCCGTTTTTCGTAGCAATTGCGATCGCGCTGTAGTTTGAATTGACCCGATAGAAGACGGTAAGCTGGTTAACCAACCAGGCTCATTTACCAATTCCACTACCGAATCAGCTAAACTTTCTGCTAAACAGTTACGTTCTTGGGTTAAACTTTCTACCTGACAGCGTGCTTTCAACCCTTCCATATATTCTGGGTCAGCATTTAAACCTAGCCGCACCTTGCCATCAGGATTATAAGTAAACGCACCTACTGCACCTTGATTTAAAAGTACCTCAAATAAATCTCGTGCGATCGCGGGATAATCATCGACATCATCCGCCAATACTGCCTGATACCGTAAGCTTAAATGCTGTTGATAACTTGCATCTGGTAACAGGTAACGCCAATAAAGTTCACATATTAAACCGTAACTTAGTAAACCTCGCTCTAAACACCACTCGCGCCAGCGTAGTAGCAATTCCCCCATCAAAGAGAAACTGCGAACTAAATTTTCATCACTATTACCATCTTCCTGTGCCAATCCCTGCCCAAGAATACTGGGAATTTCCTCTGGGGGTGTGCCACTGGTACCCGCAAGTTGTAATAAATCTAAGGTACGACGCACAAAACGATATTCACCCACCCCCAACGTTTGAATATTTGCTGCATCCAAATCTGCACGCCATAACCGAGTAGCTAACTCCTGTTCCGTTTCTGGACGTAAGCGGAGGGGAAACTGCGCCCGTAAATTTAGCCGTTGAATTAATAACGGCCAAAATAGCATCACCTCATCCTGAAAAAACCCCAAAGGTGTCTTAGCAATTACAGGATAGCGCCCTGCGATCGCGCTAGTTAACCTATCAGCCAGATCGCGCCGACTATCATCATTAGCCGCAAAAACTAAGATCTTCGGTATTTGCCTAAAACGACCGCTAATGGCAGTAGCGATGAACATTCGCTTCTTTCTACCATAAGAAGAGGGCTGATCCGCCTGTAATTCAACCCAGTCGCCAAACTGAGTAACAAGGCGATTGGTTCTACCACTGCGAGTTGTGCCAGTTATCCAAATCGAATCAGAAATCACTAACTATTCTTTGACTAATCTGTTAATATACCACGTACATTAAATTTTAGTCTTCTTGAAGGTGATCTTGCCTGTCCTCTCATGCTACTACTTGCACTTACAATTAAAAGTCTACAAAGCAAACCTGTAATCCTCAGAAAATAATCTAACTAAAGTAAGATTATTAGATTGATTTTAATTTTTAACGTAACAAGAATGAGCAATACTTTTTAAAACTAATAACTTCACCAAGGATATTTATACATTGCAATGAAAATATTTTCCTTAAACACGCTCAACTCCTATATTCGTCAAGCAAATCAGTGGTTTAACGCCACTCCTGAAAGATCATTAGATCAAGCATATCAAGCAGCTTTAATGATTAAAGCCATTGAAGATGAACATTTTAACGGCAAGAAAATAACTGTAAAATCAAGTACATACGGCAGTAATGTTGCTTCATATTTTCAGGCAGATTTAAAAAAATACTTAAATATTGCTAAAATTCGGTTGACCGAATTTAAAGCTAGTCGTTCTTTTAAAAATATTTATCAGCAACAACCCCCCTTTAAGCAAGCTGAAGGCATAGTTGATTCTAGGGATATTTATGTAGAAAATAAAGAAAAATCCTTAATTTTAATTGAAAAATTAAAATTTATTGATGAAGTCTTGGGTAGATATACTTTAGACAAGGATATCAAACCATCTTATTCTTTGGTTTCTCTACCTAAAACTAACATTACTTCAGTCGATGAAGAAAAAATTGCTGCCACAAAATTGAACTATCCAGGAGTTCCAGGAGGTAAACAAGAAATAAGCGATGTCGAAACAATATCTGATAAAACAGGCATTTTACCTCGCTCTATCTTAGGCACTTTTAAAAGGCTAAAGCGAGATTTAGATCCTCAAGCAGAAAATGAGGTGATTAAAAATTTTCGTACTTCCAAAATAAAAACATTAATTTCTATTAAATTTATATTATTGCTGATTCTTATTCCTCTATTGACTCAGCAGGTAACAAAAACTTTTATTGTTAGTCCCATTGTTGACAATGTAAGGGAATCATCTAATTCAGGAATATTTTTAAATATTGACTTAGAAGAAGAAGCATTTACTGAATTAGAGCGATTTGAAAAAGAATTAAAATTTAAAAATTTAATCGGGTTAGTTCCAAAAATATCTTCGGAAGAAATAGAAGAACAAATAAAAAGAAAAGCACATAAACTTCAAGAAGAATTTCAAGAAAAAAGTGCTAATGCTGTTAAAAACGTCTTTGCTGATATTTTTTCCTTAGTGGCTTTTGCTGCTGTAATATTGACCAGCCGCAAAGATATTTTAGTTTTAAAATCTTTTATAGATGATATGATTTATGGCTTAAGCGACAGTGCGAAAGCTTTTATCATTATTTTATTTACTGATATCTTTGTAGGTTTCCACTCACCTCATGGTTGGGAAGTCATTCTAGAAACTATAGCCGAGCATTTAGGATTACCAGCGAATCGAGAGTTTAACTTTTTGTTTATTGCTACTTTTCCTGTAATTTTAGATACAGTCTTCAAATATTGGATTTTCCGTTATTTAAACCGGATTTCTCCTTCTGCTGTAGCTACTTATAGAAATATGAATGAATGAAAAGATTTAAGATTTTTTACTGTTAATTTACAAGTTGGTTAATTTGTTTTCTAATTCCAGACCATTCACAGGCGGATTCTGTAACTGGAATAGCGATCGCTTGCTGTAAGTGTGCCATAATCTGTTTTTCTGGTCGATTATGGAACTCATCATTGAGGTGATCCAACTGTTGTTTTAAGCGACGCAGTTGCATACTTTGATGAAGTAGCAAATCTTTGATTTCAGTCAAATCAATTGATTCTGACAACACAACACCGTTAACTTGTCTAGTCACAAGCTCTAAATTTTCTGTCATCCGTGCGATCGCCTGTTTTTCCGGTCGCTGATTAAATTTTTGAGACATGGTATTTAGGTGCTTGATTAATAATTCTATTTTTTGTGTTTCCTGGCAATTATTAACTTGTTCACTCAGTTGATTTAACTCTAAACCTACGCCATTTAACTGCTGCCTAATTCCTGAAATCTCCTCTAGTTCTATTCTCTGCTCAAACCTTTGAGTTAATGATTCTACTTGTTGGCGAATTTGTTCGATTTTTTGTGGCTCTAACCGATAAGGAAAAAGTTTAGTAAGTAACTCTATATTTTCTTTTATAGATAAAATTTCTTTTAGTTCTATACGCTCATTAAACCTTTTTGTAAGGAACTCCAGCTTCTCTCTAACTTCAGAAATTGTTCGTGTTTCCCGCCTAGATTGAAACTGTTCCTTGAGAGTTTTAAGCTGTTCTGCAACCTGTAAAATTTCTTGTCTCTCTGCTCTATTATTAAACTGTTGATTTAATAAAGTTATACGCTGCCCAAGCTTGGCGAGTTCTTGTTTTTCAGGACGGCTATTAAATTGTTGATTTAATAAAGCTATACGCTGCCCAAGCTCTACAACTTCTGGTGTTTCTGCTTTAAGATTAATTTGTTGATTTAATTTTTCTAACTGATTATTAAAATTACTAATTCTTCGTTCAATAGAAGTGAGATTAACTGGTTCTGGAGGGGGAGGTAAAGCTTCAATTCGTTGAGTGAAAACGGTATGTAAATTAGCAATTTCCATTGTAGTTGTCTGTCGTGTCTGTGCCTGGGCGTGTCGCCGATTTACAAGATTTAGGGAAAGAGCTATTGTTAGAGGAGTTGCGGCATAGATTGCCTGATTCGATGCGACCGCTGCAAGTGTTCCGACTCCAGAAGCAGCTAAGGCAGCATATTCAGAAAGTTCTAACCAAGATTGTTTTTTCACATTTAGTAATTAAAGTTTATAAAATTTAAATAAAGTGTGCAGATAAATGCTGCTCCGATGTATTGTGATCGTAGCTACTATGACATCTGTTTTAAATCAGGAAATTTACTGAAAAATCACTTTTTGATTTCATAGCTAACATTGCTACATAAGTAATAGCAATGCAAGATCTACTTCATTACTCTGGGATAGTGCGGACGACAGGGAGTACCCCAGCAAACCTGACTTTCTGGCAGATCGCTAAAAACACTACTACGTGCGCCAATTACAGCATTTGCTCCTATTTTCACACCTGGAGCAATAAAGCAATCAGCAGCTATCCATGCGCCATTACCAATGGTAATCGCAGATGTTACAAGCTTAAAAGTTGGATCTTGTAAATCGTGGCTACCAGTGCAAAGATAACTTTTTTGGGAAATTACACAATGACTGCCGACCAAAATGTGATCCAAGCTATATAAAACTACATCATCCCCAATCCAGCTATAGTCTCCAATTTCAATTTTCCAAGGATAAGTAAATCTAGCTGTCGGTCGAATTAAAACACCATTACCAATACGCGCACCAAATAATCTTAAAATTGCTCGACGAAAACCATGAAATGAATGAGGAGTTAACGGAAATGCGATCGCTTGTACTAACCACCAAAGCAATATCAACCAACCTGCACGACCCCGATCAAACCAAGATTGATCGTAGCGTCGTAAATCAACCAGCGCTTGTGCATCCACAACTGGTGTCTGTACTGATTTTATAGCATCAGTATTATTGCTCATAGGTCATGGGTCAAGTGAGGAGGGAGGAGAGGGGGAAAATTTGATAATTGTTAATTGTTAATTGTTAATTGATTTAGCTGACCGTCAAAATGTTGCAATTCGTAAAGCTTAACCCCAATTTGATATTCATATTGGCTCAAAAGTCGCCCATAAATATATCCTGCTCTGCCATCTAAAAAGCCACGCTGAATAATATAGAACAGGATAAACCTTAGTAGAGGTTTGAAAGGAAGCCGCACCCAAATTTTTTTGAGAAAGCGTTTGCGCTGTATAGAATTGCCAAACAAGTTAGGTTCAATTGTACCAGTATCATCTTTACCAATTAGCAAATTTAGATAGACTCGTGCTTCCCAGTTAGAGTAACGGTTATGTCGTTCTAGCCATTGATAAATATCCCTAAAATCCTCATGTAGCATATCGTGTTTCAGATAGCCGACGTTGCCTTGTAGGATTACGTGTTCGTGTACTTCATTGTCACCCGTATTAGGCACTGCTTCCGTACTCAGATTTTCATAGCGTCCTTTTTGATGCTTTAGCAAACGCAGATTCCAGTCGGGATATTTACCACCATGTCTAATCCATGTACCTAGAAAAAATACTTTCCGATTAAGATAATAGCCGTCGTAGTTTGGTTGTTGAATAACTTGAGCTATTTCTTCCCAAAGTTCTGCGGGAATCCGTTCGTCACAATCAACAATCAGCACCCACTCATTGCGAAAAGGTAAATTTTCTAAAGCCCAATTTTTCTTTTTAGGCCAATAACCATTAAAGTAAAACTGGACAACTTTTGCGCCGTAACTTTCAGCAATTTCTACAGAGCGATCGCCACTTTGAGAATCTACTAGGAATACTTCATCTGCCCTCGCAACACTGCTAAGACAGGCAGGGAGATTTATCTCTTCATTTTTTGCTGGGATCAGAACCGAAACTGGGATTTTTGAGAAAGTAGATATCATAAAAGTGAAGGCTGAAGGCTGGACGCACCTGTGCGATCGCATTGGGCATTTGACGTATGCACATCCCTGCCAAAACTATCATGGTAATAACTATCGGTCATCGGTCATCGGTAATTGTTAATTGTTAATTGTTAATTGTTAATTGATAACATACCTTGAATTGCAGCACCTAAATAAGCAATTTGACCATAGGCATACAGCAAATTCTCGAATCGTAAAGCGGGATCTCTCAAATATTTCAGTGATTTATAAATACCCCTTGCTATTCGTTCTCCACCTCGTCCAAGTTGACTTAAACCCCCTCTACCTGCCATCTGTTCTCGGTAACATTCACTAATTCCTTGCCACCAACTGCGCCTTAAGAACCAAGCTGGTTTTAAACGCTCAGAAGTTACATTGTGGGCAACTTCAGCATCTGGGAGATAGGCAACTTGCCAACCCTGCTGAAGAGCTAGTTCTGTCACAAGTAATTCTTCATTTGATAATAAATTTTTGCCAACCCGACCTAGATTAACGTTAAAACCACCAATTTGTGCTAAAAAAGTCTGTCTAATTGAGTAATTCAAGCCTCTGGGGGTCATATCCGGTTGGTTAATCTCAACCACTTGATTTCCCAAATCATACTTGCCTAAATTGCCAGCTAAGTTTTCTGACATCCAATGCGGTAACGTTATCCCCTTGGGTAATAGCAGGGTAACTTTCCCCCCAGCTACAGCCAGTTTTTCATTGCTTTGAAAAGCGCGGGTTAGCACGCTCAACCAAGTCGGACTAGCAACAGCATCGTCATCAAGATAAGCCAGAATCTCACCAGTAGCACTTCTGGCTCCAGTATTGCGAGCTATTGATAGACCAAGACTCGGTTCGTATATATACTTGAGGCGTGGATTTGATAATCGTGCTTCTACTACTTCCATTGTGCGATCGCTCGAAGCATTATCTACTACCAGCACTTCAAAATCAGTAAAATCTTGCTTGAGCAAGCTATCAATTGCAGCCCCTAAGTACTCTGCTCGATTGTGGGTGCATATAATCGCAGATATGGGTAACTTATACATTTAAAAGCTTAATTTTCGTGCATTCATTCTATAGATAGATGATCCTGTAAAACCATCAACGTTTCTGTTAGTTGAGTGAGACGGTTTTCTAGCTCTTGTTTTTGATTTAGTAGCTGGCGTAGTTTATGATAACGAGCGATCGCCATACTAACGCTAGGAATCTGCTTAGGTGGACAAGGGCGCGACCACAACTGCCCCTCTGCATCCAACCCACACAGACGATAATCAGCAACGGTGAATTTCCCATCTGGCTGACTAACAATTTCTGTCACATAATCCATCATTGGCGGCATCGGTGTTTGATGTCTGTCTTTGACAGAAATTTTTTGATTCTGGATAGCAGACTCTATCCAACCATCAATAATTGGGCCTTCCGAGTAAACATCTTGAATTTTTTTTAAAGTTTGCTGTAGTTGCTGTTGCCAACCAATGACCTTCTGTTCAATTTCTTTCAGCACAGTGATTGCCATAGCTGGATTGGCTTGATGGCGATGCTTAGTGAAATTAGGTGCTGTCACTTTAGGCAAAGCAGGAGTTTGGTACTGCTGTCGCTTGGCAGACATAGGCAGTACAGTCATAGAAACCGAATAAGAGCGATTTATCTGAGGTTTTTGTGGCTGTTTATTCTGTGAGTACAGTGAATTTGCCTTCGCAGAATGTTGCTGTTCCTGAGTTAAACCATTCTGTGATAAATAATTCAGCGTTTTTTCAATCCGTTGCAAATTATGTTTCATCGAATATCTCCGCACTTATACTCTATTTTCTTGTAGCCATAGGTAATTAATAATTCATTTTTAAATATAGAATGCAATTCAGTATAATTGAGTTTTTGTGTTAAAATCTGCACCAACTTCTACAAAAGGTTTAATATTAATTACTGGCCCAGCACGCTCTGGTAAAAGTGAGTGGGCGGAAACCTTGGCAATGCGTTCAGGTAAACCAGTATTTTATTTAGCAACAGCCCAAGTTGATTTAAATGATACAGAATGGCAGGCTCGGATTGAACAACACCAACTAAGACGACCTGCTAATTGGCAAACCCTCTCAGAACAAGTGAATTTGGCAGCAACTATTGCCGCGTATTCAGCCAATCATTGTTTGTTAGTTGATTCTTTGGGAACTTGGGTGGCAAATTTGCTAGAACAAGATAACGAAACTTGGGAGCAAACTTCACAGCAATTAATTACCAGTTTGCAACAAGCTACAGGTGATTTAATTTTGGTAGCAGAGGAAACTGGTTGGGGGATAGTCCCTGCTTATAAAAGCGGGAGGGTGTTTCGCGATCGCTTGGGGATGTTAGTGCGTCGAGTAGGCGCGATCGCTAATCCAGTTTACTTAGTAACTGGTGGTTATGTTCTTAACCTCTGTGAATTGGGTTCACCTTTGTCTCATCCGACTACGTGAAGTCTTATAGCATAACTACTCATGAGAGTAAATCGGCAATTTGGCTGAATTTTTAAACTCAGACAAAAGAATTTTAAATATTGATACCATTGACAAACAAGTTGATATTTGCTGGAAAGTCAGCAAAAAATTATGGCTTCTGAACTGCAAGTAAAAAAATATCTCGCTTACTGGTTTCAGCTAGGCAGGAAAGTACTGATTCACAATGGCGATCAAGCTATACGCCCAGAAACAGTCCTAAATGGACACCTTTACAGCAAAGAATTTGAAGACTGCTTTAGGTTAATTGTTTCGCCAGAGTCTGGAGAGTGTTTTCTAGAAGGCACCCATGAAACAATTGCTGAGTTGTTGACACCAGAGTGGGAAGTAGCTGGTTGTTCCCGTTGCTCAATGCCTATTCCCCAGCGTCGGGCTGGAATGCCTTCAGTAAATTGTCCTTGTTTTGAATTACCCAATTGGCCTAGTACAGAAATCCCAGCCCCGCGATCGCCAGTTGACACTCAAAGCCGCCTGACGGACATACGCGATCGCCTTTTGAAAGTCAGCAGTCTGTAATTTGAAGAGTGTTAAACTCAGCGATTCCCTCACGATCGCCGTTAGCTTTTGCCAACAAATGCACGGTAGTTTATCCACAGCCATTAAATGCTGATATTAAGCTGCCGAAACTTGAACAATTTGCAGCTTTTGCTGCACTTTAGATTCATCTTTAGCGATTTGCATCAACCGAGGAATTTCAATCAAAAACTCTGTTCCTTCGCCAGGTTGTGAGTCGCACAGCAGTACCCCACCATGCTTGTCTACTACAATTTGATAGCTAATCGACAATCCTAACCCTGTTCCCTCGCCTACAGGTTTTGTGGTAAAGAATGGATCGAATAATTTCGACTTTACTTCTTTCGGAATGCCAGGGCCATTATCCTTAATACTGATTGATACCCGATTATTTTCTATAGCTTTAGTGCGGATAGTAATAGTAGGAGTTTGCCCAGTTTCTTGCAGTTTACTCATTGATTCTTGCAGAGCATCAATCGCATTACTAATAATGTTCATAAATACTTGATTTAGCTGTCCTGCATAACATTCAACCTGGGGTAACTCTCCATAGTCTTTAACAATTTGCACAGCAGGACGATCTGGCTTGGCTTTGAGACGATTCTGCAATATTACTAAAGTACTGTCGATGCCTTCATGGATATTTACAGCTTTCATCTCCGCTTCATCAAGTCTGGAGAAGTTGCGTAAAGTCAGAACAATTTGACGGATGCGTTCTGTACCTATTTTCATTGACGATAGGAGTTTTGACAAATCGTCAACTAAAAACTCTAAATCAATCTCTTTTGTAAGCTGTTGAATTTCTCGATCTGGTTCAGGGTAGCGTTCTTGATAGAGCTTAATTAAGCTAAGTAGATCATCAATATAATCGCTGGCATGATTGATATTACCGTAGATAAAATTTACAGGATTGTTGATTTCGTGGGCTACACCAGCTACCATTTGACCCAAGCTAGACATTTTTTCTGTTTGAATTAGTTGGGCTTGAGTTTGCTGAAGGTTTTCTAATGCTTGACTTAGTTCCTTACTACGTTCTTCTAAACGTTTTTCAGCGGCATTTCGTTGCACTAAGTTAGAATAAGCGTTGGAATGGTAGCGAATGCGGGCAATCAGTTCAACTTGATCTGGCAGCTTTACTAAATAATCATTTGCACCATATCTAAAGGCTTCGGCTTTCACATTTGCTTCTTCTTTTGTTGAAAGCATAATTATCGGAATTTCGCGGGTTTTCGGGTTGGCGCGAAAAAAACGTAACAATAATAACCCATCAACATCCGGCATAACTAAATCTTGCAGGATAACTGTAGGAGAAACTTCTATAGCTTTTTGGATTGCTTGAGTTGGATCGCTACAGTAGTCAAAAATAATATTCTCTTCAGTAGATAATATCCGTCTTACTGCTTCGCAAATAATCTGCTGATCGTCAATCAGTAGGACTTTCACAGGTTCTGCCTTTAAGGATAAAACAGTATTGATATTTTTAGTATACTGCTCCATTTGATTAGTTGTTGTTTCTAAAATTACACTCATTGAGACGTTCCTTGAAAAATCGGCAGCTTCTTATACTTCTACTCAGACAATTTGTGGAATTTACAATTTATTACGTCTGGCATTAACTAATTATTATTGTCAGGAATCAAATAAACAATATAGATTATGAGCATATAATTTATTTAAAATCTAAGGAATGTTATTTTTATCAGTCAAGGGCAATTATACTCAGATATAATTATGTCATTCAGCAATTTTGCTGACTTTAACGATTTGCATAACAGTCGGAGCCGTTGATGATGGAAATATAAAAATTCACTTCATCATCAATATACCGTTGATAAACTTAACGCCGCGACCGATCAAGGTGGGATCTGGGAAAGTCGATGGCGCGGATACAAGCAGCCGCGATCGCCTCAAGTGGCAACACCTCTACAGCCGCACCTAAATCTACTGCTGCTTTAGGCATACCGTAAACAACGCAAGTTGCCTTATTTTGAGCAATTGTATGCCAACCAGCCGCTCTTAATAGGCTCATACCTTCTCCACCGTCCTTACCCATGCCCGTCAATAATATTCCTACTCCTTGACCTGGATAGTTGGCGGCAACGCTGCTAAAAAAAGTATTCACAGAAGGACGATAGGGAGTATTGATCGGGTCGGGGGTGTAATTAAAGGTCAGATTTGAGTTTAAGATTAAGTGGTCGTTGCTGCCTGCGATCGCCACTTTACCGACTGTTAAAGGGCAACCAGTCTGAGCTAATTCGACTGTTAGGGGCGTTTGTTGATTTAACCAACTAATTAAGCTAGGGGCAAATTGCACGTCAACGTGCTGCACAACTACAATCGCGGCATTAAAACTAGCTGGGAATTGAGAAAGAATAGTTGCTAGTGCCTTTGGGCCACCTGTAGAAGCACCAATAACGACTAGGGGAGGAATAGATCTAGACCGAAAAGCGGGTTTCGGCGGCAATATCGCTGCGGATTTTTGGCTGGTTGATTTGAGCGATTTCCCCAACAATTTTCTAATTGTGGCGACTTTAGCTAATAATTCCGCACCGCCTTCACCATAGTTATCTCTGGAACCTAAAATGGGGGTGTTTACTGCATCTAATGCCCCATATCCCATTGCTTCAAAAACTCCAGAAGAATTACCGTTAACGGTAGTAGTAACCATGACGATCGCGCAGGGAGATTCGTTCATAATCCGGCGGGTTGCTTCTGCCCCACCCATGCACGGCATAAATAAATCCATCAAAATTACATCTGGAGTATCCGCCGCACATTTCGTTACAGCTTCCGCACCGTCGCGAGCAATCCAGGCAATTTCATAATCCGGTACTGTTATTAAGACGCGCCGTAATGCCTCGATCGCCATCTGCATATCATTGACAATGGCAATTCTCATTTTTTCCTTGGACAAGGAACAAAGTACAAACGTAACTGAACGAGGTTAGATCTTCTTTTATACTGCTTCGCCAATTAAATCATTTACTGCTTTTAATAGTGTATCATCGTGGAAACTACTTTTAGTTAAGTAATAATTTGCGCCTACTTCCAAGCCGCGAATCCGGTCTTCTTCTCTGTCTTTGTAAGAAACAATAATGACAGGAATATTTTTAAAATTGTGATTATTTTTAATATGACTGACTAGCTCAATTCCATTCATCCGAGGCATATCTATATCAGTTACAACCAAGTTGTAATGTCCAGTGCGTAGAGCATTCCAGCCATCCATGCCATTAACTGCTACCTCAACTTCGTAGCCTCTATTTTCTAATAATTTTCTCTCCATTTCTCTGACAGTGATGGAATCGTCAACTACGAGAATGCGTTTAGCAGTTTTGTTGACAACACTATCAAGACTATTGCTAACTTTGTTAATTTGACCATTAGTTAGAAGATTATCAATTGAGCGAATTATATCTTCAACATCAATAATCAGAACAGGCGTACCGTCTTCCATTAATGCTGCTGCACTAATATCTTTAACTTTACCTAAACGTGCATCTAAAGGTCTAACAACTAATTTACGTTCTCCTAAAAATTTATCTACGACTACGCCATAACGATTCAAGCGATCGCTAATGATGACGACTGACAATGCTTCGGAATTGAGGGCAGTTTCATCTAATTCTAGAACTTGATGAGCGGCAACTAAGCCAATATTTTGATGATCTAAAGTGAAGTATTGACGATTTTCTGCAATCGCGATCGCGCTTTGAGGAAGCATTAAAATCCTTTCGATCCGCGTCAGTGGGAAAGCATAAGGTTCGCCCGATATTTCTACTAACAAAGTGCGAATTACCGATAAGGTTAGCGGCAATTGCAAGTAAAAACTCATGCCGGAACCTCGCTGGGACACGGCACGCAGCACACCGCCCACCTCTTGTACCATGCTTTGAGCAACATCCAAACCAACGCCGCGCCCAGAAACTTCTGTGATCTTGCTGGCGGTGGAAAAGCCAGGGAGAAACAGAAACTCCATTAGTTCGGCTTCGGTTAGTTGTGCTGCCATATCTGCACCGATCATATTTTTGGCGACGATTTTTTGGCGCAATTCTTCTAATTTCACGCCGTGTCCGTCGTCAGAAACGGCAATTAGTAACATTCCAGCGCGATGAGATGCTTCGATCCGCACCGTTCCTGTGGCAGGTTTTCCGGCTGCGATTCGTTCTTCGGGCATCTCAAGACCGTGATCGAGGGCATTGCGGAGAATATGGGTAAGCGGCGCTTCTAGCTTTTCCAGAATATCTCGGTCTACTTGGGTGGATTTACCAATAATTTCTAGCTTGACTTGCTTGCCGAGTTGTCTGGCTAAATCTCGCACCATGCGAGGAAAACCTTGCACACCGTCAGCAAAGGGGCGCATATGGCTGGCAATTACTTCTCGATAGAGGCGATCCGAAAGATTGGCGGAACGACGAGCAAACTGTTCTAATTCCCCCATGCGATCGCCTAGAACTTGCCTGCATTCGTTGGCTTTTTGCCGTGCCGCACTGAGATGTTCGGCAGAAGCTTGATTTGCGGGCAACTCACCGAGGGATTCTTGGAGTTTTTCTAGTAAGCTTGCTACTTCTGCTTGTTTGCTTCTCAGTTTCATCAACGAATCTGCAAACGGCTGAAGCCAATTTGCCTCGACTAGAGATTCGCCTGCTAAACCCATTAAGCGGTTTAAGTTTTCTGCACTTACCCGCACTACCCGTGTTGATTTGGAATTGGGGATTTGAGATTTGGTAGGGGAATTAGGGGGGGTAAAACTGGGCGAGAGCAATTCTGTTTTTACTTCAGAGGCGACCGCAGGTTCGATGGCGGGAAGGTTGGCAGGTGGCAGAACAGGGATATCTTCTAGAGAAGTATCCTGTACTATTAATGGCTGTACGAAATTGGTTGGTAATTCCTGACCTTTTAAGATTACCGATATTGCTGCAACTAGGGTTTCAATTTCTGAGTAATGTTCTGTCAGCCAACTGCCTGCTTGGGTTTCAGAAACTTGCGAGAGTCGCAGAAGTACGTCTACAGCTTGCAGAAGAATGTCAATGTCATCTGACGTTAGAGAGATTTCGCCTTTCTGAGCGGCGGTAAAACAGTCTTCCATGATGTGAGCGAGTTTGACGGCGGCATCAAGCCCGACAATTCGCGCTGCACCTTTAATGGAATGGGCGGCTCGCATTGAGGATTCGAGCGCTTCGTTAGCATTAGGATTGGTTTCCAGCGCCAGCAAACCTTCATTCAAAACTGCGGCTTGCGATTCAGCTTCCATGCGGAATAAGTGCAGCATGGATAAGTCGCTGAGGTTAAAGCTGGCAGACAATGAAGTTGTAGGAATTAAGTCTGTTACTTCAGGAGAGGGTGTTGGAGAAGGTTCACCGTCCTCTGCTATGGGTTGAGGCGATACATCTGCAATGGTTTCTCCTTCTAGTAGTGGAGTCGGGTTGGTTGGCTGTTGAACTGAGATAGCTGCGATCGCTGCTAACGTGCTTTCAACCTCTAGTTGATGCTCTGATAGCCAAGTATCTTGCTCCGCTTCCTCAACTTGAGCAATCCACACTAATAAATCTACTGCTTGCAACAGTACGTTGATGTTGTCTGCTGTTAAAGCTATTCCTCTTTGGGCAGCAACAAAGCAAGTTTCTAAGGCATAGGCAACTGCGATCGCAGGCTGTATTTGTACGATCTTGGCAGCACCTTTAATTGAACGTGCGGCGCTTCTTAAGGATTCTAGGGTTTCGGCAAGGTTGGAGTTGCTTTCTATTGCCAATATATTATTGGTCAATATAGTAGCTTGGTTTTCCGTCTCCATGCGGAATATATCCAACATGGAAAAATCGTTTGTATATTGATTATTAGTCATTTTATTGATATTTATTTAAAACTATTATTTTTAATTTTAATTACTTTGCTTCTACAAAACCCGACGCTCAATAGTGTAGAACAACAGTTCATCATCTAAATAACTGACATTCTTATCCTGCCAAGGAATCATTGCTTTTGTATATGTATTTGTTGATTTAGATACATTCGCTGGAACATTTCTTAATTCTTCAGGTGACAGGCGATGAATGCCATAAATTTCATCTACTGGAAACACCCAAGGCTTTCCTGATTTTTCCACTATTACCATACGTTTATAGACTACATGACTGCTATTTTGGCTAGCAATAGATATGGCATCGATCCCTAAAAAAGCTTTCAAGGAGATACACATCTGAAGTTCGCCTCGGATATTAACCAATCCTAAAAAAATAGAGTTGCTGCGGTGGGGCAGCTTGTGAATATAAGATACTGGGTTTACTTCCTTAAATAAGTTAGCTGGTAGCGCCAGCCATTCTCCTCCTAACCGAAAAATTATTACTGAAAAAGTGGCTAGTTTTTGTAAAGAATGACCATTAGTTTTAGCTTTTTCTCCAGCTATTAATTGAGTCCATTCGGTGATATAATCGAGCGGTGCTTCTCTTTCTAGTAGATTACGTCCGCTAGTAGAATAAACAGGACAGTTGTGGCAGTGAGTGTAATTCTTAAGTTCCGTGCAAGAGCGATCACCCCAAACTCCGATCTGTCTCCAACACTTGCTTTGATTATCATCCATTGTATTAGGTTGGGAATTTATGGTATTAATTAAGCCCAATTGTTGGCGCAATTGCTGTATGAATCGGCAATTTTTAGCTATTTTCCTTATTTACTTTAAACCGAGATATTTCTGTCCTCAAACCATGTGCTGCTGCATTTAATTGTGCGATCGCTCGATTAATTTCGCGCAGAGAATCTGCCGTTTGCGATGATGTTTCGCTCAACTGAATCATAGTTTCGCTAATCTGCCCCGCTCCCTGAGATTGCGCTTCCATACCTTCATTTACCACTTGAAAGCGCGGCAGCAGCGATTGAACTTGCTCGATTATTTGTCCGGTTTGAATACTAATATTCTGGACATCTTCTACACTTCGGCTGACTTCTTTGGTAAATTTATCCATTTCCATTACCCCAGTCGAAACGGCTGATTGCATTTCTTTTACCATTGTTTCAATATCTAGGGTAGCGACAGCAGTTTGGTCGGCTAGCCGTCTAATTTCTCTAGCTACAACAGCAAAACCTAAACCGTATTCTCCGGCTTTTTCTGCTTCAATGGCAGCATTAAGCGAGAGTAAATTAGTTTGATTGGCTACGGAGGTAATAGTTGTAATAACAGTATTAATATTATTAGCTTTTTCGCTAATTACTCCCAATCTTGTGGAAATAGAACTGGTAGCATCTGTTAGCTGCTGCATGGTTGTTTCCATCCGCACTAACTCTTTTTGACCGCTACTAGCAGCAATTGCCGTATCTTGGGACATATTGGTAACTTCTTCCATAGTTTGTACTAATTGGGCAGCCGTGACGGCTATCTCTTTGGCGGTAGCTACTACTTCATTAGTTGATGCAACTTGTTCTGTAACTGTAGCTTCTAATTGTTTGCCTGATGCAGCGATTTGGGTAGCAGAAGAAGTAACTGTAATACCAGATTGCTGTGCTTGACTAATTAATAAATTTAAGTTTTGATTCATGGCTTTAAAAGCAGTCATTAATTTGCCAATTTCATGTTTATTATTGCTTGTTTCAATTGATTTGCTCAAGTCTCCTTCAGCAATATGTTGTGATATCATGACTGCTTTCTTAATCCCCTTGACCAGGGGTTTGGTAATTAAATATGAAACTACAGCAGCAACAATAACGCATATGATTACAATCCAAACTGATGATGAAATCAATAAATACATATTTGCTTTGGTACTTCTAGTATTTTGAGCAAGTATTTGTTGTTGACGCTGATTAAATTTTTCATTTAATTGCTCGAATTCACCAATAATTTTTCTATAATCTCTCAGGTAATTAACTACGACTTCATTGTTATTTGACTCTTTTCTAAGACGGAAGGTGTTTTGCCCTAAAGCATTATACTGGTCGAATAGTTCCAGCATTCTAAAAAATCTTTCTTTCTGTTGCTCATCTTCAATTAAATTTTTTATTTCCTGGACATCTTGTTGAAAAATATTCTTTTCATCATCAAATTTAGTTAAGCGATCGTCAGTTGGAATGAGTAGGTATCCCCGAACTTGCCTATCCATCAAGGCAATTCTCAAAATCATATCATCCGTGCCTAGAAGAGTTGATTGAGAAATATCTACTTTTTGTAAAGTATTTAATGTTTGATATGCAGTTTGATAAACTAAACTACTAAATGCCAAAATTAATACTATAGGAATTGCATATCCAGATAAAATGCGATTTCTAAAATTTAAATTGTTAAACATTCGCTTTGTCTCCTTATATAATTAATAATGATTTATTTTTATATTTAAATATTGATTTTGAGTAAAAGTAAGCCTGTTCACATAGGTGTTAGCACCTCTAAAAATTATTAGAATAATTTAATCTTTTACTTTAAACCGAGATATTTCGCTTCTCAACCCATTAGCTGCCTCATTTAATTGTGCGATCGCGCGATTAATCTCCCGCAAGGATTCAGTGGATTGCATTGAAGTTTCGCTTAACTGAATCATCGCTTCGCTAATTTGTCCTGCACCTTGAGACTGAGCTTCCATTCCTTCATTTACTGCCTGAAATCTTGGAGTCAGTGCTTGTACTTGCTGAATTATTTTGCCAATTTGATAGCCAATATTGCGGACATCCTCAAACCCTTGCGTTACTTCTTGAGAAAATTTATCCATTTCCATCACACCGTTAGAAACGGCTGATTGCATTTCTTTAACCATATTTTCAATATCGAGAGTAGCCACAGCAGTTTGATCTGCAAGTCTTCTAATTTCCCTTGCTACAACAGCAAAACCGAGTCCATATTCTCCTGCTTTTTCCGCTTCAATTGCGGCATTGAGTGAGAGTAAATTAGTTTGAGCAGCTACAGCAGTAATAGTTGTGATCATGCTATTAATGTTATTTGCCTTTTCACTAATTGCTCCTAATTTATTAGAAATAGAATTAGTAGCTTGTGCCAATTGGCTCATACTTGCTTCCATCTGTACTAAATCTTTTTGACCTGCGCCAGCAGCAATTGCTGTATTTTGCGACATAGTAGCAACTTCTTCCATAGTGTGTACCAATTGGGCGGAAGTGGCAGCAATTTCTTTCGCTGTGGCTACAACTTCATTGGTAGAGGCTACTTGTTCTGTCATTGTGGCTTCTAACTCCCTGCCCGCAGCAGCAATTTGTGTATTCGACGTAGTAACTTGAACACCAGACTGCTGTACCTGACGAATTAATGAATTCAGGTTTTCACTCATATTACGGAAGGCATTTAGTAGCTTTCCAGTATCATCGCGATCGCTACTAACTGCAATTTTTGTAGTTAAATTACCCTGAGAGATTTGTTCTGCGACGGCTACTACATTTTTGATTGTCGAAGTGTACCTAATTAGAATTCGTAGTACAAATATCCAAGAAATAACTAAGATGACCAAAGCACAAAGAATAATTAACACAGCCACAAAAGATTGCTGCGCTTGGGTTTGAATTAAGTTTTCTACATAATTTTGCATCGCCAGGGTTGTTTGTTGTAGCCCTTGCGAATAGATTTTCTTCTGTTCTGTGTACTCATTACCAGATAATAAAGCTTGGGCTGCTTCCCGCTTCCCTTGTTCTACTAAATTAAAGGCTTGGTTCTCAATTCTAACCAGTTTAGTATTAGCAACATTAGCTTCCTTAATAGCAGCAGCTTGGAAAATATTTGGCAGCAATTTACCTGATTCATTAAAAACCTCATTCAGTTGAGGTTCAAAGCTGCGATAGCGTTGTTCCCAACGCAGATCGCCGGAAGTTGCTGCAAGTATTGCCGACATTGTTAATGCTTCATCTAGATAAGTTAGTTGACCACTCAGGTATTGAATACGATTTTGTTGAATTTGAGCTTTTCTGGCAGCTTGAGATGAGTTCCAAATATACCGACTTATACCGCCAAGTAAGGTAATTGTGAGAGCAAATGGAATGAGAATTAATGTGGCTTTAGAGATGCTTCTAGAAGAATTAACGGTTGGTGTTAAATAAGTCATACATTAAATACTTTAATGAATTTTGTGTTATTATCAATTAAACTAATTTGTAATAACAAAAAAGTGCAATGTAGCTGCTGCACTCATTCAAGTCCTTATTTAAATTTCATTCGTTTTAAAAAGGTGATTTTTGGGTGCTATTAAAAATAGCGATCGCTTACTGAAGCAGTTTTTAATTTCTTACTTTAAACCGAGATATTTCCATTCTCAATCCGTTAGCTGCCTCATTTAATTGCGCGATCGCCCGATTAATTTCTTCCAAAGATTCAGCAGTTTGGGACGATGATTCGCTTAATTGAATCATCGCTTCACTAATTTGTCCTGCACCTTGAGACTGAGCTTCCATCCCTTCATTTACTGCCTGAAATCTTGGAGTCAGTGCTTGGATTTGCTGAATAATATTGCCAATTTGAGCGCCAATATCGCGGCTATCCTGAAACCCTTGCGTTACTTCTTGAGAAAATTTATCCATTTCCATTACACCAGTAGAAACGGCTGACTGCATTTCCTTAACCATATTTTCAATATCGAGAGTAGCTACAGCAGTTCGATCTGCAAGTCTTCTAATTTCCCTCGCTACAACGGCAAAACCAAGCCCGTATTCTCCTGCTTTTTCCGCTTCAATTGCCGCATTGAGTGATAGCAAATTTGTTTGATCTGCTACAGCAGTAATAGTTGTGATAATGCTATTAATATTGTTAGCTTTTTCGCTAATTGCTCCTAATTTAGTAGAAATAGAATTAGTAGCTTGTGCCAATTGGCGCATACTTGCTTCCATCCGTACCAAATTTTCTTGACCGCTAGCTGCTGCTATTGTGGTAGTTTCTGACATGGAGGCAACTTCTTCCATTGTGTGTACTAATTGCCCTGAAGTAGCAGCAATCTCCTTAGCTGTAGCTACAACTTGATTAGTAGAAGCAACTTGTTCTGTCACGGTAGCTTCTAATTGTTTGCCAGAAGCAGCAATTTGTGTAGTCGAAGTAGTAACTTGAATGCCAGAATGCTGGATTTGTTGAACTAGAGAATTTAAGTTTCGAGTCATTGTGCGGAAAGATTCTAATAACTTTCCAATTTCGTCATTTGATGTCACTTCAATGCTGGCTGTCAAATCTCCTTGAGAAACTTTTTCTGCTACTCCTACTGCTCTCCCTAAAGAACGAGCAATTATTCTAGAAATTACTAAAGAAATTAATAAGCCTACTCCTGCAACTAATAGCAGACTTCCCCAGCTAAAGTAATTAGAAAGCATTTGAGCTTGAGCCGCAGCTTTTTGCCTTTCGGCTAAAAGTCGATCTTCGACCAGATACATTTCTGCTAGTTTAGCTCTAAGATTATCCATAATTGTTTTACCTTTACCAGAACGGACTAGAGCCAATACTTCTTTATCTCTTTTGGCTCTTTTCAGACTAATAGTTTCTGCTAATTCATTAAATTTTTGTTGTGTTAATTCTTCGACATTAGCAAGTCTTGTCAACTGCTCTGGATTATCTTTAATTTCATTTCTGATCTCAACCAAAATATTCTTAAGAGACTTTATTGAGTTTTGATAAGGCTCTAAAAAATTCTCTTCGGCAGTATAGATAAAGCCTCTTTGCCCCGTTTCAGCATCAACTAAGAGCTTTTCTATTTTTGCTAAATCTTCTTTGACTTTGTAGGTATGAGTGATCCAACCTACGGACTTAACTAAATTATTTGTACTTGATTGAGATAATAAATTAGTAATGACTGTGATAATAATAACTATGCCGAAGCCTAAAGGAGCAAGCTGACTAATTTTGATAGTTCTCATATTTGCAGACATTTTTTTACCCAATTTTTTGTGATTCAATTAGCTATCCGTTGGATACGCTGTCGCAATATAGATGCACTAACAATATCGCCACGACGTTCTTTTATTAAAACTAAGTGCATTAGCGCTTCATAATGATTAGGTTCTAAATAAATCGCTTTGTTATAACATTCTTCAGCTTGGTCTTCTTTACCCGATGCCTGATGGACTTCTCCCAAAAGCACGTAAGCTTCTGGATTGATCCGGTTTTGATGCAGGTAAGTTTCGCACAAGCTAGCAGCCTGATCTAAGGTTCCCTGATTCGCTAAATTTCTAGCAGTATCCAGCAGTAATTGCTGACTTTTAGCAATAGTAGATTTATCAGCAGTGGAGTCTGTTGTGCTAACCTCCTGAGTCTGTTCCCACTTTTTAATCGGTTGTGGCTTCTGAACTGGTGGGTTGAGCTTTGAACTAGATTGCGCCGCTAGGAGATCGGCAAGCGGAGTATTATTAGCTGGTAAATTATGGACGGAAGTAGATTGTTGAGTTTGAGATGGCTTTGCTAGTAAATTTGTATACTTACTTTTACTGACTGCCTCAACCTTAGTTTCGGTTTCTAGCTTTCGGTATGCAAAAGCTAAAGAATGACGAACTGAGGTAAATTTATTGTTTAATACTTGTCCTGTTTCCGAGTGTCCTACAAATAGCAATCCTTTTTTAGTTAACAGCCGATCAATTACTTTGATCGCTCGTTCTCTCGCTGTATTATCCAGATAAATTAACAGATTGCGGCAGAAAATTATGTCATAAGGTAGTTGGTCGAGTAAAAACCAAGGATCTAGTAAATTGGCATTGATAAAATTAACTGTGCTGCTAATGGTTTCGTATAACTGATAGCCATCAGCAGTTTTTTGAAAATAACGATCGCGAAAATTAATGTCATTCCCGCGAAAAGAATTGCGCTCGTAAACTGCCCGTTGAGCTTTTGCCAACGCTCTTTTACTGATATCAACCGCATCAATGCGAAAGTTTTTTGTTGCTAACCCAGCCTCTATTAAAGCGATCGCGATCGAATATGGTTCTTCACCTGTCGAACAAGGCACACTTAACACCCGCAGGATACCGCCTGGATGTTTGGGCAACCATTCAGTAATGACATAAGTTCCTAAAAAATTAAATGGCTGGCGATCGCGGAAAAACCAAGTTTCTGGTACTACTATTGTTTCAATCAGTTCCTCCATTTCCAGTGCTGAAGCTTGCAGTCGCAACACATACTCTTGCATATCTGACAAACCGCAATCACTCATACGTTGGCGGATCGCTCGCGCGATCGTATTAGAGCCAATTGAAGCTGTTTCCAATCCGATTTTTTGCCTGAGCAAAGCCTCAATAGTTGCCTGTACCATTATTTTTCAGTATTTGTCAGTAGTTAACGAGCGGAAATTGTTGTGGCAATGCTCTTACTCTGCCGCTTTGAAAGAAGCTACAGGCACTTCTTTAGCTTCTTGCGCGGGCAGCAGATTAATTAACTGCGACTCTGGCAACAAATTATCAATCCGCACAAATTGAATCATGCCTTTCTCGTCAGTCAGTATTTCTCCCAGGTAAGGCGCAGTATCTAGAGCAATCCCTGGAGCCACAAAATCACCTTCTGCCTTATTTAAAGTGTCTGTAACTCGCTCTGCCATTAATCCCAACAGATGTGGCTGATGCTGAGAAGAACTGCTATTACCCACATGACTACCCAGGTAATTAACCATAATGATGCGAGTGCTTAAGTACCTACGACAGGGAGTGCCTTGAATCAATAGGCAGAGATCGATAACTGGAACTATTTGACCGCGATAGTTAAATAAACCAGCAACGTACTCAGGAGCGTGGTGCAGCTTTTTCAGGGCAATGAGCGGGACTACCTCAACTACTCGCTTAGTTTCGAGGGCATAACGCTCGTCGCCTGCGTAGAACAGTAACAATAGCACGATCGCAAATTCTCCTTAATTTCTTCTTAAAGGATATTTTTAATTGTTAAGCTTAATACTTATATATTTATATTTACGCAATATAAAATCTACAATGATAATGAAATGATGCTTAATATCTTTTGTTTTTCAAACAAGCTTAAGTATAAAAGCGGTTTCACACCTAGCCATTAGACCTCTTGCGTGAAGAAAAAAGTTAGCTTAACAATTATTGTACAAACTAATTACTAGGTGTGAATTAAAAAAATGCCATCAAAAACGATAATTACCGTCAGGTAAACTTCTTGAAAATAACTGATGAAACGCAGGATTGCTTGAAATATTATTGCTGAGGTTTCTAGCAAATGATATCCCACGAGCAAATAATATTCCGCTCCTCCCTCCTAACTAATCCTGCGCGGCACTTCATGAATCAAAAAATCATAAGCTAGTTTTGTATTAGGAAAAATAGCCCGTGCTTCAGCAAGCAAATCATCCAGCACCAAGGCATTGCCAGGAGCATAGCGAGGGCTAAAATGCGTCATAATTAGCTGTTTAACACCAGCACCTAATGCCACCTGAGCAGCCATTGTTGAAGTGGAATGCAAGCGATCAAACGCCATATCAGCATCTTGATGGGAAAATGTCGCTTCGTGAATTAGGACATCAGCATCCTGTGATAGTTCCACAGCCGCGTCACAATAAACTGTGTCTGTACAATAAACAACTTTGCGACCTATCTCTGGTGGAGCGCATAAATCGCTACCCCGAATTTGACGACCATCTGATAGAGTGACTTCTTCTCCACGTTTCAGCTTGCCATACAAAGGGCCACTAGGGATTCCTAAAGCCGCAGCTTGTTCAACATTAAATCGTCCAGGGCGGTCTTTTTCTACAATTCGGTAGCCAAACGCTGTCACACGATGTTTTAAAGGTACACAACTAACCAAAAATTCTTCATCTTCATATACAAGCCCTGGTTGCACAGTGTGAACCTTGAGCGGGTATGACAAGTGAGTATAAGAATAACGCTCAGAGGCACGTATATATTCACTTAAACCTGGCGGCCCATAAATATCAATTGCAGTAGGATTACCAGCTAACCCATAACTTGCTAACATACCCATCAAACCAAAGATGTGATCGCCATGCAGATGAGTAATAAAAATACGTCTGATTTGACTAATTTTGACATCGCTACGCAGCAATTGGTGTTGAGTACCTTCACCACAGTCAAAAAGCCAAACTTCTGCCCGTTGCGGTAAACGGAGGGCAACACTAGAAACATTGCGCGATCGCGTCGGTACACCTGAGCTAGTGCCTAAAAAGGTAATTTGCACGGTTTGTTTACAACCTCATGGAAACTTTATATATTTATCAGCGTTTAGTGATTAGATACCACAATATTCATCTATACAAGTTTGTATTGTTTGAGATAGCAGCAATATCACAAATATGTTAGATATAACCAAACAAGTATGTCCTAAGTAGGAACTAACAGCAACTAGGACTAGGTTAATAGCTGGTACTGGCTTGTAATCTCTAGAGTTTTCACAATTTTTTTTTCTATGCTCAAACAATTAATCAGACTGGGCGGACGCAACTGGTGGCTTTCTTTTCTGTTGTGGATAGCAATGATTTGTCCCGCTCAAGCCGCGATCGAATTGCGCGTAGCGATTGAAGATGGAGTCAAACAAGTTAAAGTAGGCAGTTCTACCCCAGCAGTAGTGCGTGATGGCACTGGTAGGGTTCTGGGGGAAATTGCAGAAATGAACGGCTTGGATGCCCAAACCCGTGCTGGAGGGGTAGTGCTGGGTGAGTGGCAAGCCGACCAAATTTGGATTGAGCCGACCAATGGCGGCTATGTTTGGATAGGCGATCGCTGGTATCGTGGGCGCACTCGCGTAGTTCCTACTAGCAAAGGAATTACTGCTGTCAACTATGTAGATTTAGAACAATATCTCTACAGTGTTCTAGGCGCTGAAATGAGTGCTAGTTGGCCTTTAGAAGCTCTGAAAGCCCAAGCCGTTGCTGCTCGTTCCTACGCCCTTAATAAGCGGCAAACCTCTACTAAAAGCATTTACGACGTTGTTAATACTCAAACCTCGCAGGTTTATAAAGGTTTAACAACCGAAGCTGAATCAACACAAACTGCTGTAAATGCCACCGCAGGGCAGGTGATGACCTACAATGGCAAAATTATTCTTGCTGTCTTCCACTCCTCATCAGGAGGACATACAGAAAATGTCGAAAATGTCTGGTCAAGCCCCTTACCATACTTACGTGGTGTCCCAGACTACGATCAAGGTACTCCTCAATACCAATGGGAAAAAACTATTTCTGCGAGTGAATTGAGCCGTCGCCTTGGAATCAGCAATGTGAAAGCATTGCTTCCAGAGCGTACCAGTACCTACGGAAGAATTATGAGCATCAAAGCCGTTGGCGCTGCTGGTTCCCGTAGTATCGCTGGCACTAAACTACGTGAAGCACTAGGGCTAAAAAGTACCCGTTTCAGCGTTACCTCAACCCCTATCGGTTTTCAGTTCAACGGCTATGGTTTTGGTCACGGGCTGGGTTTAAGTCAATGGGGAGCATACAATTTAGCTCAACAAGGAATGAACTATCAGCAAATTTTGCAACACTATTACCAGAACATCTCTTTATCTCAACTTCAGGGATGAAATTGATAATTGTTAATTGTTAATTGTTCATTGATTAAGACGGCGCTGCCATTCTTGATCAATTTTGTCAGAGCGATCGCTCTCTTGGTCTAACAAGTCTGTTTCGGTCGTGTAAGTTAAATCTTCGCGACCGATAACATTTTGATTAGCAAACTTACGTGCATAGGCAATCTTATTCTGCAAATCACCATCTGCTTGATGCAATAAAACAGTACGTTCTTCTCGTTGTTGATTGCGCGATTCAATTTTACGATTTCTCCCTTGAATCCAGAAATAACGCACCAAAGGAACTGTTAAGAAAGCAATACCATATCCAATTAATACCCAGTAAATTGAATTGGTAAAAGCAACCAGTCCACCTAGTTTTGCTGCA
This sequence comes from Oculatellaceae cyanobacterium, assembly GCA_036702875.1. Lineage (GTDB taxonomy): Bacteria > Cyanobacteriota > Cyanobacteriia > Cyanobacteriales > PCC-9333 > Crinalium. The sequence continues at coordinate 30,866 of DATNQB010000010.1, forward strand.
ATACCGCCTTTCAACAGAGAACCTAGAACTAGCGCACCAACAAAATTTAAAGCACCCAAACCAATTGATAGCAGTATTTGACCACTATCAGCTTGACTAAACAGCCAACGGCGTTCCTGCAAATATGTTTCTACAGGTTGAGAATTCATTTCTGTGGCTGTAGTTTGTAATTCTGGAAAGTGATAAACAATCTGTCCATCTGGACTAACTTCCGGTAAACCATTAAATCGTGTTAGCACTGGAAGCATATATTCTTCATACTCGCGGTGAAATCCTTCTCCAATGCTGTCGAGATATGGAGCGATTTGTTCAGCTACAACTGCCCCCTGATTGTTACGAATAACTGTAGCAATATCGTGCCAGCGACGGTCTTCTAAATCAGCATTGGGATTGCCATCGCCAAAGAGAAAAGAGAAGACTGCTTCTAGAAAATTCATCCTTCTTTGTTCTGGGAGCGATGATAGCTGCTCTTGGCGGTAGCGGTTATCATAGCCTGGGTCAAAAAACCAGAATATGTCAGAACCAAACCAGAAGTTAGGCATAAATATCATGCCGCCACCGCCAGAGCGATCGCTACTAGAATTATCACTGTCGTTACTACTAGAACTAATCGCAATTAAAATAACAGCAATTGTTACGAAAATTAAGGCGATCGAAGCTAACAGCAGTATCCCGAAAGAAATGCGAATGATGTAAAAAAGGACACCCCAAATTTTTTCCCACCATTCCTTCAAACGCAGCCTAAAAAACTTATTGCGGAGAACTGCACGAAAATTTTTAGGAAATAAATAGACAAGATCACCAGTGTCTGCAACCTGTAAATGTCCACCAGCCTCAGACGCGAGAGCTAGTAATCCTGTCTGTGCAATATTTACGTTCAATCCCGCTTGGGTAGCAACATCCCCAACTGTGACGCGATAACCGAGTTGTTCAACTGCTTGCGCGATCGCCGGATTGGGAGCCATGTCCGTCCCTCAGTACAGATATGTATCATCAACTCCTAGTATAAAGTTTTCGCAATTGCGATCGGCAATAGCTGGGGTGAGTAGTCAATTTGGGGTAAAGCTACGATAGCTGCTATAAAGTAGCAACTTCCATGTTTGATGTGGCTGTTCTATTAGATTAGTGTCAAACTCGCCCTGATCGTTAATTGCACATTTTAATTCTTACAGGGGCATTTCAACCTGCAACAATATCAAACTCACCTGCTCAAAGATTAAATATATTTGAGTATTTCTCAAATTGCTGAAATTCTAGAACTAAGCTATATGAAAAAGGCTTGACTAACTAGCCAAGGTAACAATTTATGCAGCCAACTTATATAACAGATATTCAACAATTGATCGATCGTTACCATGCCGGGGAGAGAAATTTTGAACAGGCAAATCTGAGTGGTGTCAATTTAAATAAGGCAACATTACATGGGGTTAACCTTAGCAAATCAGTTTTAAGCAAAACTAACTTTCATCAATCAGATTTACGCGGTGCTGACTTAAGCTGGGCAGATTTAACTGAAGCTGACTTAAGTGGTGCTGACTTACGGGGAGCAATTTTGACAAGGGCTGACTTAAGCGGTGCTAATTTAACTGGCGCAAACTTGCTTAAAGCTGATTTAACTTTAGCTAATTTAAACCATACTCAGCTAACTGGCACGGCTTTCCCGGATGGTACTATACATCATTAGATAACCTTAACAATACAGTTAAGGTTGTTTTCTAGTCAATCGGGATTAAATAATTAACGTTAAATTAACTAAAGAGAGTTCAAACACATCTTTCTAGTCAAGCTACCCTAAGCGATTAGTCCCCAAGTACCCAAGCAACTATGCCAAGAAGTCAACGCAACGATAATTTCATCGACAAAAGCTTTACAGTAATGGCAGACATCATTCTCAAGCTGCTGCCAGCCAATAAGAAAGCCAAAGAAGCCTTTGTTTACTACCGTGACGGTATGTCAGCACAGGCGGATGGAGAATATGCAGAAGCTCTAGATAATTACTATGAAGCTTTGAAGCTAGAGGAAGATGCTTACGATCGCAGCTACATCCTCTACAACATTGGGCTAATCCACACTAGCAACGGTGAACATGAAAGAGCTTTAGAATACTACTACCAAGCCATTGAGCTTAATCCCCGTTTACCCCAAGCTCTGAATAATATTGCTGTAATTTACCACTTTCAAGGTGAAAGGGAAAAAGATGCAGGCAACTTTGAAGCTAGTGAACCTTTATTTGAGAAAGCTGCTGAATTTTGGAAACAAGCTATTCAAATTGCCCCAAATAATTACATTGAGGCACAAAACTGGCTTAAAATTACAGGTCGCTCTACAATGGATGTTTACTTTTAGAAGTTTGAATCACCAAGCATTTATTGTCTAGCTATTACCAGATAATAGCCTGAACTGCTACTTTCTCCATTGTGATATCATTTCACACTCTTTCATTTAATCACTTCCTAATTCCTATGATTGATCGTGAGCAAGTTCACAAAGTTGCCCTTCTAGCACGCCTAGATTTAACACCTGAAGAAGAACAGCAGTTTACTACCCAAATGGGCAGCATTCTTGACTATTTTGAACAGCTAAGTGAACTAGATGTCAGTAATGTTGAACCCACCACAAGGGCAATTGATGTTAGTAATGTCACACGAGCAGATCAACTGCAACCTTATAGCGATCGCGAAACAATTTTGAATCAAGCACCAGATCAAGAAGGTGACTTTTTTAAAGTTCCCCAAATAATGAGTGCAGAGTAAAAACGCAAATATCATCAGATAAATAATTAGCTGTTAGCAATTAGTTGTTAGCTTTTAGGTAAAGGACTGAACATATTAATGATAATTAAATTATCAGTTAATTACGCTAATAGTTAATTTCTAATTGCACATAAAATCGTATATCAGCTATCAGATTAGGTTGGTTATGAACCATGATATTTATGATTTTTAACCAATGCTAAGAGTTACTTTAAATCAGTATTAATCTGATAATTTGACGGCTGATAGCTGATAGCTTACTTAATAATCTTGATGAGAGATTCAAAGAAATCAGGATAAGAAATAGCTGCCGCTTCTGCACCATGAATAGTTGTATTTCCAGTAGCATTAAGAGCCGCGATCGCTAAACTCATCGCAATTCTATGATCGGTATGGCTATTGACTTCAGCGCCTTTTAAAGGAGTTCCGCCAGTAATCTCTAGTCCATCTGGCAATTCTGTCACTTTTGCTCCCATGCGGTTTAATTCCGAAGCCATAACAGCAATGCGATCGCTCTCTTTTACCCGCAATTCCGCAGCATCCTTAATTACTGTAGTTCCTTCAGCAAACACAGCCGCAACTGCCAAAATCGGAATTTCATCAATTAATCTTGGGATTAGATTTCCCGCAATTTCACAAGCTTTGAGTTTTCCGTAGCGTACCCGCAAATCAGCCACAGGTTCCCCAGCAACTTCTCGTTGATTTTCTAGTTGAATATCCGCACCCATCATAGATAGCGCCTCTAAAATGCCTGTACGGGTAGGATTAACACCAACATTTTCAATACATAGTTCTGATCCAGGTACAATTGCCCCAGCGACTAACCAGAATGCCGCAGAACTAATATCACCTGGAACAATCACATTTTGTCCTTGCAGATGTGCTTGCCCTGTGACAGTAACGCTATTCGTTTCCGGATCAATACTCAATTGTGCGCCAAACGCCTTGAGCATTCTTTCACTATGATCGCGCGAAAGTGCTGGTTCTGTAACAGTTGTTTCTCCTTGTGTCATTAAACCAGCTAGTAGAATACAAGACTTGACTTGCGCTGAAGCAATAGGCGAATGATAATGAATCGGTTTGAGTAGAGTTCCTTGTATAGCTAGAGGTGCTAAAGAATTTCCCTGACGACCCCAAATTTGCGCCCCCATTTGTTGCAAAGGTTTAACAACGCGCGACATAGGACGCGATCGCAATGAATCATCACCCGTTACTGTAAAAAACCGCCCTGGATGAGAAGCTAACAACCCTAACATCAGCCTGATAGTAGTACCTGAGTTACCAGCATTCAGCACATCAGCGGGTTCTTGCAACTGACCTAAACCAATACCCCGCACCCTTACTTCTTCTGTATTTAATTCCGAAATTTCTGCACCTATTGCGCGAAAACACGCAGCAGTGCTACGAGGATCTTCTCCCAGAAGTAACCCCTTAATAATTGTTTCTCCTTGTGCGATCGCTCCTAACATCAATGCACGATGAGAGATTGATTTATCTCCAGGAACTCGCAAACTTCCTTGTAGAGATAAACCTGATGCAGGACTTTGAATAATTAAATCTTGTTGCTCTTCAGTGCTTTCAAGGGTGACAACGGCTGACTCTGACATGGAACTGAACTCAGTGATAGTTGCAAACAGCGATTTTACCACTCAACTTTATGTTAATGCTTGTTAAAAAATATCAAGCATAAAATTTCATTCACCCTGTTGATGGGGATGTGTTATCTGTTTCATGCGCGTTTACTTATTTAGTCAATGGATAAAGTCAAGCTGAGAAATAAATAGCAGCATTTATCTAAAACCCTTTCCTGCTGGTTTCTTACTCTTGCCTTTAGACTTAGATTTATTAACCTCGCCTAATGCTTCTTGAAACAAGTTATGTAAATGCAAAGGAACACTGGCAATTTCCGGTAACTCAGGTTCGAGAGATTTATTAAATTCTTTCATAAGAGCATTTAAATCAGTCTCAAGTCTAAATTCTGGGCGTTTTAATACTATTTGCAACGCCTTTTGTAGCTGAGTAGGATGCTGTTGGGCTAACCGCTTCCAGATAAAGGCATTAATTGTGGAATCTTCCAAATACTTACGAACAAGTTTCTCTATATCTTGATTATCTTGCCAATCCTCTGATTCTAGAATTGCCTGAAATTTAGTATAAGTTGGCAGCAACGTCTGCCCCCAGCGTGGATGGGTAAATACTGTCACCTGTTCAGCTTTTTTCAAAGTATCAGGTAAATCCACTTTGGGCATTACCATTTTGGTTGTAGTATTACCCTGAAATATTTGAGAAACTAATTTTGAATCCTCACCAGCTTCTGCTGCCATTGCTGTAATTTCTTCTTCCGTAACGCCAGCTTCTTCAGCAATCTCTGCTAATGATTTTGAATGATCAATACCTGCTGCTTCTAGATGCCGTTTAGTAATTATTTCCTGCAAATCCGCCATTTTTTTGTTGAGTTGGTATCCCGGCAGGGTTACTTCATCACTACCAAAAAATTCAACAAAATTTTGATGATATTGCTCAACCGACTGCCAAGCTTGCTCTAATAAATCTGGAGCATCGCTATAAAGCGCATTGTTATGATTTTCTTTAAAATTACCAATTGCCACAGATAGTTTTGGTTTACCCAAATTTCCCATTGACTTACATGGGCCTGAGAACATCCAATAAATATCAGTTACTGGTGCAATTCTAGTCAATAGAATTTCTCCAGTTTTAAACCGCGCCATCTCTTCCAGCGTAACTGGATCGTTTGGTTTAACGATATAATGTTTTGCTGTGAGCCAGTTCATTAACTCAAAGCCATCAGATAATATTTCTGTTACAGCAAACAAACCTATAAAGCTGCGCCGCCAGTTGCTAACTAAATTGCGATCGCTTTCTGGTAAATTTGGCTGGCTTGCCAAAAATAAATCCAATACAGTCTTTTCCCCAACTTTCCCTTCCGTCAGAAAGCTATCAATCAGCAGGTTTTGCTCAAAACTAGCATCATACCTATTATTAGAAGAACGCGAACCAGCAGCAATGTATATTTCTAACGCTTCTGCCAACTCTCCTTCTGCTTCTAATACAAATTCAATTAACACTTGTTTTAGAACGCGCGCTCGCTCTAGTAGTGCATCCACAACTTAATCCCTACCATCAACACCTTTAGATTACTTGTTACAGAGTACAATCACTCTCCACCCTAATGCAGAGGTCATTATCTAGTCAAACTGCGTAGCCGATTTAGCTGCGTAGCAGCTAACCCTGTTCTGTCACTCTCCGAGTATAATGAATGAACAAAAGAATTGAAAAATAAAACTCTACACAGTAGGTAGAGCAATGGATGTAGGATTACCGTTTTGCGTAAGTCCTAAAATAAATTAAAGCAAGTATGGTAGTATTTTCGACCATACTTGCTTAATGATAGTAATTTTCAAATCAGTTGGTGAGTTGATTTTGGCTCAGGCTGCAATTAATTCCGTAGTGGCAAAGTAAGCTCCAGCTTGATCGGGATCAAAACCTTCAGGAAAAACTGTCTGTTGATTGTAGAAAGCGTTTTCTAGTTCAGCATCGTCGAGATTCGCTCCACGCATACTTGCACCATTTAAATTTGCTCCGTTGAGATTTGCTACATCTAGCTGAGCTGCCCATAAATATGCACTATCCAGGTTAGCCCGACTCAAATCTGCATCAGATAAACTAGCACCATTTAAGTTTGCTCCACTGAGGTTAGCATCGCTCAGGTGAGCTTCACTCAAGTCTGCTTTACTCAAGTTGGCATCGATCAGGTTTGCCTTATTTAACCATGTGCCATTTAAGTTAGCTGCACGTAGATTGACTTGCGTAAGAATGGCAACACGCATTTGGGCATCACTTAGGTTAACTGCTGGTAGATTTGCCTTACTTAAGTTGGTGCCACTAAGTTTTGCCTCACTTAGATCTACACCATCAAGATCTACTCCACGTAAGTCTACCCCGTTTAACCATGCACCTCTGAGTTTAATTCCGGTGAGCGATGCCGCAGCTAACCTTGCTCCACTCATTCTGGCTCCACTTAGATTTGCCCAATTCAGTTTAGCCTCAACTAAGTTAGCTGAATGAAGGTTAATGCCACTGAGGTTTGATCCACAAAGGTTAACCCCTTCTAAATTAGCGCCACGTAGGTTTACTGCTGTTAGGGTAGCTCCACTGAGTTTTGCTCCCTTGAGATTTGCTTTAATTAAAACTGCTCCTTTGAGGCTGGCTTTTGTCAGATCTGCGTCTACTAAATTTGTATCGTTAAGCTTGGCAAAGCTTAAATCTGTACCATACAAAAACGCGCCTTTCAGTTTTGCCCCTCTTAAGGAAGCTCGGCTGAGGTTAGCTGATCCAAAAGATGCGTTTGAGAAATCTGCCCCACTCAGATTTGCTCCGCTCAGGTTGGCTCCTAGTAAGTTAACTTCACGAAAGTCTCTTTCTCCGGCTGCATATCGTTTTAGCAATTCTTCAATATTCATAACAAGCAGTCCTTAATTTTTTTTAGCAATTTATCTTGATTTAGATTTCCCTGAAAGAGTGACAAAATTCTTAAAAGTATAAAAAAGACATAAAACTTATAAGTAGGTGGGTAAAATTCAAAGTTACTTGCGATCATTGGAACTAAGGACTGATGAACGGTAGCTGGGAAAATTACTATACGTTTAAGTAGGTGGGCATAAATAAACGACGTATAATGATTTTCCCAATCGCCAGTCCTCAGTCCCAGTCATAACAGGTAACGTTTAATTTCACCCACTTACTTATTACTGGTAGTGAAACAGTTTATAAAAGATACATCTTATAATTTATAAAATTAGTCATATTGAAGATGTAAGAGTTAAGATATAAATTTAATAACGTTTTTTTTCCTGCCACCTACTCTCTAACCAATCAGCCTTGTAAATAAAAAATAAGTAAGCCCTGCACTATTTAAACCAGGTTAATTTATTGTCTTTTTGATACTTTAAGATATATGCGGCATTCCACTTTTCTAAATCTGAAAGTAAGTTATTAGAAAATTCGTCGGGCGAATATATAGGTTGATACCATGATTGCTTATCAAAGTAACTTTGTAAGGCTGGATTACGAAATGTTCTACCATGACGTGCATAAATAGAATTTCTCATCAGATCTAATTCAACAGCAGTTTTGGCTGTTAAATCAGCCTCTGTAACTTTTCTAGATGTCAACCATGCGTATTCGTCTGTTTCGTTTGTTTGGTTTTGTTGTCCTGGGATATCAAAATTGCTAGAACTAGGGGTATTGATATTTTGAGGTGATTCAACTGGATTAGGCGAATTATTACTGTTAGGGATGTTATTAATAGGTGTTGGAAGAGACTGATTAGAAGCTGGATTAGGTGTTTTTGTAGCTATTTCAGACGATGGTTTGAATATATAAGCAATAACTAACGATGCAACAATTAAACTAAGAGAAATCATACTCCCAATAATTAGAGTATTAAAACGATTTCCTGGGTTAGTAGGCGCTGTGTTTATTGGTACGGTTGGAGGCGGTGATGGAATAGGATTGGGATATATTGGTGCTGGTTGATAGATATTGATAGTAGGGGGAATTGATGAAGTGGAAGATTGTAATGCCTCCAGCATATCTTTAGCTGTAGAATAGCGATCGCGCGGATGTGACTGAATTGCCTTATCCAACACAGCAGCAAAACTAGGGCTGACATTTAAAGTATGATCATGCCAAATTATTTCGCCAGTTTGAGTATCAGTCTCTAGTTGTTGTGGTAAATTACCAGTTAAAAGATAAATTGCTGTTAATCCCAAACTATATAAGTCACTTGCATAAACAGGTCTACCTGCTGTCTGCTCACTAGGCATAAATCCAGGCGTACCAATTACAATTGAACTTGTAGTATTGCCTGGAGAATTTACTACTGTTGCCATCGTTTCTTTAACAGCACCGAAATCAATTAATATTGGTTTTCGATCCTCATGTCTAAAAATAATGTTATCCGGCTTGATATCTCGGTGTACTATCCGGTGAGAGTGGATATAGTCTAATACTGGTAATAAACTGATTAAAATATCTTTAACATCATTTTCAGGTAATACCCCCTGCTGCTGCACTTTTTGGGATAGAGTTTCGCCTTCTATCCACTGTTGTATTAAGTAAAAATGCCCATCTGCTTCAAAATAGGCATACAAACGAGGTATTTGAGTGTTAACTTCACCCAATTGTTCTAAAATAGCGGCTTCCCGTTGAAAACGTTCTTTGACTATCTGATAAACTTGTAGATTATTGGAAATAGGTTTTAGGCGTTTTATTACACACCGTCGTCGAGACGGCATTTGGGTGTCTTCTGCTAGAAAAGTGTCGCCAAACCCACCCGTAGCTAATGCTTTAATCAAGAGATAGCGGTTGTTTAATAACTGCTGCGTCATTTGCTGATCCTTATCTTGATGAATATCAGTTAGCTTTCCAGATACCAATAATCTATGTGGGAGTTGATTTCTATGGAGATCAATTCTCTAACTGAGCCATTTTAGCAACTGTCCACTGCCAGGTTACGAGGAAAACTGCACTCCTCAGCTTTTCAGGCAATTTAGGTGTGACTTGAATCAAAAGTGGTTACTTTTCGTCACTACAGTATAACTATTGCTAGTTAACTAGAAAGTGGAACTAGAGACATTGGGACATTTTTAGGACGTAATTATGAATCAAACAGAATTTTATAATAGAGCGATCGCTTTATACCTAGACTCCCTAGATGAACATCACGGCTTATTTCTGCAATACTGCCAATTATCTATCGGACTGGTGATCGTCAAATCACTAAATCAAGAGCATCAAGTAGAAAATTGCTTAAATATTAAGTATTCTACAGCTTTGATTCGTAATGATTTATCAGCTTTAACAATAAAATACCTTGAAGAAAAAGCTCTAGCACTGGGAATTAAAAAAGTTATTTTTGAATCTTTAGAAGTAGATAGTATTTTAGATTGGTGCAGAAAACCAGAAAATTTAACTATATAATTCAGCATTTTCGTGAACTAGATACATTAAAGTCATGTAAATCGGCTTCCCAAATACTAATATAAATAAAATTACAATTTTGTAGTACTATCTGACCTTTTAATGAGCCTTGAGTAAAAGTAAAGGCATCGTCTCTACCTTGTTGAACTCGTAACAACCCTTGTTTAATTTTTGGGGTTGCTCCACCTTCTAATAATCCATCTAAAGTATTTAACATTACTTGCGGATCTACTGAGTTGGAAAAGGATACTTCTGTTTGACGAATATTTTCAGTATTGCGGTCATATAAATAACCAAGGTCAATTTGATTAGGTTTTAATTTATAGACAACGGCACGAGTATTGCCCCAAACTCCCCTAGTATTTATACTTGGTTTCCCTAGTGTTGCTTGTACATTACTTATAGGTGTACCTGTAGGAAATGCCGGAACTTGATCAGATATATTTTGGTTTTGACTATTATCAGATTTAATTACTGGTGAAGGCGATCGCTCTGCTATTGGTGAGGGCGATACTATAATAACTGGCGGTTGCTCCGTTTCCTGTGGTTGTGAAAGGATTGAAGGTCTAGGCGATTTAGAAGGTAATGGAGAGGGGGATTCTGAAATAACTGGTGGGATTTCTGAAGGTGAATTAGAAGGATCAGACTTGTCTGTTTCCTCTGTATTTTTATTCGTTAGTTGTGATGGCGAGGATGATGCTACTTGAGGCGTTGGATCAGTATTCTTATTAAAAATTCGGTTGAAAGCGATTGCACTACCAATTACACCGCCAACAATTAAAATTGCTAGTACCCAAGGTTTTAGCCAGCGTGATTCATTCGATGCGATTATATTTGGCTGACTAGGAGTAACAACAGGAGTATTTTGTGGGGATGGTTGATATTGTCCGCCAACAGGTGATACTGCTATTGTTGCTTGTGTTCCAAGCGGATTATAAGCTGGAGAATTAACACTAGACTGCAAAGCATTGAGCATTTCTTGTGCAGTGGAGAAGCGATCGCGCGGATGTGGTTGAATAGCTTTATCCAAAACACTAGCTAAATCAGGACTTACACCTGGGGCGCTACCATGCCACATAATCATCCCAGTACGGGGATCAGTGGGCAAATCTTGGGGCAGTTTACCCGTAAGTAAATAGATAGCAGTTAATCCTAGACTATAAAGATCAGTAGCATATACGGGTTGTCCAGCCGCCTGCTCGCTAGGCATAAATCCTGGTGTACCAATTACCATTGTTTGGTTAGTGCTACCCATCGCTTCTTTCACCGCACCAAAATCAATTAGTACTGGTTGGCGATCGCGATCGCGCACAATAATATTGTCTGGTTTAATATCTCGGTGAACCATCTGTTTACTATGGACATATTCCAAAACAGACAAAAGACTCACCAAAATATCTTTGACAGTTTTTTCAGGTAATGCCCCTTGACGCTCAATAATTTTTGTTAAGGTATCGCCATCAATCCATTCTTGAACTAAGTAAAATTGACCAGCTTCAGAAAAATAAGCATATAGCTGAGGTATTTGCTTACTGACTTCCCCTAACGCCTCTAAAACAGCAGCTTCTCGCTGAAATCTTGCTTGCACTTGCTGGTACATTTGGGGGTTATTCGTCACTGGTTTAAGCTGTTTAATCACACAGCGACGCGCAGAAGGCATATGGGTATCTTCCGCTAGAAAAGTGTTGCCAAACCCACCACTTCCCAAAGCTTGAATAATGCGATAGCGATTGTTCAGTAGTGTTAGCGCCATAATACAATTAACAATTAATAATTAGCGATTAGGATCTCCCGTATTTGTAGTAATAAATTTTCTTGTAGGGGCGGGTTGACCTTAATCTTAGTATTATACAAAAATCTCTCTTAAACCCGCCCTTACCAAATGTAGATTTTATTTCAAGTCTAGTAAACCGCTTTCTTTTAACTTAGGATTAAACCTAATTTCTGTTTGCACCCCACGAGTTTTTAGCTCTAGCAAAATGGTTTCTTCAACTTTTCGAGCTACTTTTTTTAATAATTTTGCTTGCCCTATTTCATCCTGTTTAGCAAAATTTTCTTGATCTTCCTTAGTCATTGCCGATTTAGTATCAATAGGATCATTCCATTCAGCTTGGGCAGTTTTATTTCCAATAGGAATAGCACCATTTTCTTCAATCCAACTATTTTGGATACTTTCTAAAACAGTGCGATTGGGACGTTCAATAGTTTGAAATTTTAACCAATAACATTTTTGCGGCTGACGAACTAAATGTTGTTTAAGACTCAGATAAATATCACGAGAATAAGCAACTAATTGCAACACTTTATCTTGGTCAAAAATTGCATATACCCCAATTTTCCCCTGCAAGTTTTCTGGTAAATTACCAGTTTCATCAATATAGGGAATATATTCCAGGCTAGCGAGAGATGGTATTTCAGTTGAATAAGTCATTGATTAAATCCTGCAAGCTTTTATCCAATTTTTCGATAAATTGCACAAAGGCGGCTAGGCTTGAATATTTTTGCTTGAAACATAAAATTAGGCGGCACGTTGATAATTATGTAATCTGGTGAGTTATGGTAAACTTCATATTCAGCAGGCATTCCTTTAGGTGTAGCCTCACTATAAGGAACAGGTTGGAATATTAGCTCTGTAAACTCAACTGCCTGAGATGGCAAGTTATCAGTTATTTGCTTGAGAAAGCTTTCGCCCTTGAGTAAATTAAATAAAGTTTCTTGGGCATCCTGCTCAAGCGTAAAACTGCTATCAAAATTATTAATTATTTTAAGTTGAGCCATTGGATTTATGCGTTTTTATATATAGAAAACTATTTTAAGCATAATAACTGATATGTTGCACCGTTTTCAATGTTTAGGCATCTGTAGAAATTAAAGTTACCTAAAACCAATGTAGAGACGCACCATAGCGCGTCTCTACATTCGCTTACTAGCCAGACTTAGCTTAGAACCTAAATGTAGTACGGAGAGTACCTACGTAAAGAGTCTGGTTATTGTCGTTGTGTTGTGGATTTAGGATGGCAAACGCACCTGGAGTGATTTCAACATTATCAGTCAGGCGATAACGATAGAAACCTTCTATGTGATAGGAGGTACCATTGTTATCTTCACGATTGTTAACATCACTTTCGGTAACTTTGGGTGGCATACCGAAGACAAAGCCTAATACGTTACCTTTTTTACCAAAGTCAGGCAAAGCTAAGGTAACGGCGTAGTTCCAAATATCAGCAGAATCACCAGGGTTAACTGTTGCAGAAGCACCTGACGCTTCTGCTTGGGTATAACCTGCCCAACCAGAAACAACGAATCGTGGGCTTAAGCTCAAGCTGGCTTCTACACCATACTGATTAGTTGTAGTAGGAGTATTCCCAAAAGGTTGATTGGCAAAGGCGCTGCCAGTCCCAGATGAAACACCAATACCTGCAATACCTGGGAATCGGTTGGTATCGCTAGGGCTTGGATTAGTAAAGGAGCGTACATACGTCAAGCCTAAACCTAGTGCGTTACTAGGGCGGAAAGCCAATTGAGCCAAGGCTGCATAAGAACCATTAAAAAGGCTAAGACCAGGTTGCGTAACAGTATCAGTTTCAGGTCTATTGGCGATATTTCTGGGAACTGAGTAGCCTACAGATAGCCCTACTTGTTGGCTTAATTTGTAGTCAAGAACTGCACTTGCACCTTCAGCACTTATCCGATAAATTGGGTTGAAACGCCCGAAGCGGGAAATGGAGCCACTAGCAGCACTTTCTAATAAGGGATTGAATGTATAAACAATGTCGTTGAACTCGGTTCCCGTAGCAGTTAAGAAAATGTTGGCGTTAGGCGTTAAGGGGAAGCGATATTCTAAACGATGAATCTCAAAATTGTTGCCATTATCCCCATCAAACCCTAAGCGGGTCATGTTAGTACCTGTTAAAGCACCACTGAATGTTGGGGTGTTTCTAGCTTGTAGACGGGTTCTCAAACGGTCTTTACCCGTGAAACTGGTATCAAAGTTTAAGCGAACGCGATTTGAGAGGATAGGTTCTACATTGTCAGCAGTCCGACCATTAGTAGTAGGGCCACTATTACCAAATACTTCACTAGCTGCAATGACTACTTCACCAACTAACTTTGTGGTAGTAGAAAACTGACGCTGTTCGATAAATGCTGTACGACCTTCCAGGTTATCTACCCGCGTACCTAAAGTTGCTAGTTCTGTGCGAAATTCTTCAGTTAGTCGTCGCAGTGCTTGTAAGTCGCTTTCAGAAACACCACCACCACCAGGTGTTGGTGTTCTGGCAATCAAAGCTTCTATTTGTCTCAGACAAGCATTCAAGCCAGCCGCAAACTCATAACGTGATAGCGCCCGATTACCGCGATATGTACCATCAGGATATCCTTGCAAACATCCATAAGTCTGCACAACTCGTGATAAAGCTTCATAAGCCCAGTCGGAAGGTTGGACATCTCGGAACTGAGAAACATTAGTGACTTGGCTCATGCCGTCTTCACCACTAACTTCGTTGGTGTAGCGCTGCAATTGTTCAATATTAGTGGTGTCAGCAGATACTTCTGAGCTAACTGGAGAAGTTTGGGCTATGGATGTTTCTTCAGTTGGAACAGTCGCAGTTTGTTCTGTAACGTTTTCGGCTGCTAGACTGCTACTAGCAATTAACAATGATGCGGCAATTGTTGGAGCCACTTTGAAAGTGTTCCAAAAAATTCTTGACATGGTTTTCTCCTCACACCTAACTGGACTTAGCTTTGATGGGCTTTCCAGACAATTTTTCTCACTTAGATCATTTTCTCACAAAAGTTTACATTGTGTGTAGTGAAGATTACATATTTCTACATCTTTAGCTAGATGAAATTACAAAGTCATTAACATAGTACGGTTGAGCGATCGCGCTTTTTAAAATTTTCTGGCGATTACTGGCTGACAAATGCAGTCGTTAATTCCAGACTTAAACTCTAAGTTAAGCGTTAATCCTAAAATGGATTTTACTGGCATAAATTTAAAATTTAGCTAACATTGGTTAATCAACAGGTTAAATTTAAGAAAAATTACCTGTAACAATGTACTTTACTCGTTGACCAATATTTGTAGCATGATCAGCCATTCTTTCTAAATGACGAATCGTTAGACACAATAATAAAATCGGCTCTACAACACCTTTAATATCTTTTTGATAAGCCAAAGTTTGATAAATTTTTTCGTAGGCATCGTCTACAACATCATCTAGCTGTTTCACTCGATGCCCTGCTACTGCATCCATATCTGCTAAAGCTGCTAAACTAGCTGAGAGCATAGCTTGAGCCTGATGAGACATTAACTCAATCTCACCTAAGCAGGGATGAGGCGAGTAAGGAAATAGTTTAATGGCAATCTCGCTTAAGTTTTTAGCGTAATCGCCGATGCGCTCTAGATCTCGTACCATTTGGATAAAAGCATTTAACATCCGTAAATCTTGGGCAACTGGTGCTTCAAGTGTCATCAAAGCGGCACAGTCTAGCTCAATTTGGTGATAGAAGCGATCAACTTGCTTATCTAATAAAGGAATTTTTTTAGCCGCAGCTAAGTTGCTGGCAAATAAAGCTTGATGACTCAGACGAAAAGAGTTTTCCACCAAAGCTCCCATCCGCAGAACATCCTGTTCTATGCGCTTGGTTTTGCGCTTGAACTGGGTTCTTTCTTGGTTAACGTTTTGAATATACACCCCTAATTTTTGGAAAAAAACGACGCTATTATCTAGAGTGACTTAAATTTTTAATTTGTGTAGTGTGGACTAACACCATTTCTGAATTTATTTGATGTTAAGTAAAGTTGTAATTTGCTCGATTAGGTAAATTTAAGTTAGTGGCAGTTCTATTTGTAGCCATGCACCGCCTGTTTGGGGATGATTTTTGGCTCTTATAGAACCATCATGAGCTACGATGATTTGTTTAACTATAGCAAGCCCCAGACCACTACCCGTACTTACTGGCGCTGAGTTTGAACTACCTGTATCTAGCTGCTGGCGATATCTTGATGGTTCACCTCGATAGAGTCGATCAAACACATAAGGTAAATCGGACTCTGCAAAGCCGTTGCCTGAATCAATAATATTAATTTTAATTATTTCGGCTGCATCCTCATTAGGGAGGAGATTAATTTCACAGCGAATATTTCCGGCTATTGGGCTGTATTTAATACTGTTGTCAAATAAATTTAAAAAAACTTGAGTCAGGCGAGCAGAATCAGCATAAAAGACAATTTCCTTTGGTTGGATTTTTAACAAGCTAAGTTGTTTTTGTGTCGTCAATGGCTCTAGTTTCTGCCAAACAGAGTCAACTAATTCTCCTAGATCAACAGGTGTTAGGTGGAGATATTTACTGGGGTCTTGCTCTAAATGAGTTAGTTCGAGGAAGTCTTGGACTAAATTAATCAAACGATTTATTTCTTGGAGCATTTGCTCAACCCAGCGACTAAAGGGAGGTTGTAGACGACCTTGTAAATTTTCTGTGACTAAACGGATAGATGTTAGGGGTGTTCTGAGTTCGTGAGCAAGATCTGAAACCCAGCGATCACGTGATTGAGAAAGCTCTACTAAAGGTTGTCGGTTCTCTATAAAAACTCCCACTTGTCCTTGTGGCAAAGGCACAGTGTATGCTTTTAAGGCTATAGCTGCATTGCTAGTTTTGGAAAATATTTGTGGTTCAGGCGATTTGGGCGATCGCTCTTGGTTAAATGGTGTAGCCTCCCTATAAGCTGGGTGGAACAACCATTCCATTTCGCACTTTTGCTGTCGTTGGCGTGTTTCTTCAATTAGTTGATCTAATTCAAAAGATCGCACTACTTCTAGCAATAACCTAACTTGGGCAGACTCCCACCGATAAATCTGCAATAGCTGCCTTGCCTGATGATTGCACCAAATCAGTTGGTTGTCTTCATCAATGTGCAGATAACCAATCGGTGCTAGTTCGAGCAACTGTCGCCAACTTTGCAGCAGGATTTCTTGCTGTTGGCGTTGCTGCTTAACTAAGCTAATGCCCATGCGTAAGCGAGAAGCGATCGGCAATGAAGTACCTTCGACACCTCCTGTTTCCAACAAATGCAGCATTTGCTGCATTTGCCGATGCCATAGAGCTTGTCGCCAAAACCACAACCCAATTCCTATTGCCAGCCCTAGCAAAAATGCCATGATGGTCATTTTGTTTTATTCCTTGATTTACCTTCCTTTTTAAAAGTGGTAAAGAATATTTGCAATGACCAACTACCATTAACCAAATCGGTAGCCAAATCCACGAACAGTGATGAGATATTCTGGCTGACTAGGATCTCGTTCTAATTTTTCTCGCAACCAGCGAATGTGGACATCTACAGTTTTAGTATCTCCAACAAAATCTCCTCCCCACACTTGGTCGATCAACTGCTCCCGCGACCAAACCCGACGGGGATAACTCATAAATAATTCTAACAGACGATACTCTTTGGGGGAAAGATTGACTTCCTCCGAGCGTATTGAAACTCGGCACTCTTGGGGATAAACAACTATATCCTTATATTGCAACACAGGAGTTGGAGTTAAAAAGCTGAAGCGATGCCGTCGTAATAATGCACGGCAACGGGCAATCAACTCCCGCATACTGAAGGGTTTGGTAATATAGTCATCAGCACCTACTTCAAGCCCCAAAACTCGGTCTGTTTCACTAGCTTTAGCACTGACAATCAAAATTGGTACAGGATTTCCTTGATGTCTCAGTAATCGACATAAGTCCAGACCATTAATTTGAGGCAGCATTAAATCTAAGATAATTAGATCGAAGGGAAATTCAATGTTGGTGGTTTCAGGATTTTGGAGAAATGTTAATGCTGTCCGCCCGTCGATAGCAGTGGCGACTTCATAACCTTCTTCTTGCAAGGAGACAACCAGCATTTCTCGAATTAAATCTTCGTCTTCTACCAACAGAATTCGGCTTGTCTGCCCTAGTTCTGTGCTGGAGGGACTTTTCGGCATATCTAGAGAAAGCATGATAAAACTCTATAGTTAGAAGCTCTATCCAAAGGTATACACTAAAATCACCCAATAAGTAGCTCCACTTAATCAAACATACTATGGTGGCAAGCAGAGGAGGCAGGGGAAGCAGAGGAAGCAGAGGAAGCAGAGGAAGTTCAAAAATTCTAATCTCTAATATTTAATTAGGTTGACCTACTTATAAAAATTTATTAGTAAGAATTGAGGACTAATCTCTGATAATTGATAATTGTTAATTGTTAATTGTAAAAAAATGCTGTTGCACTTAAGTACGTGGTCTGAAGTAGAAGATTATTTAGAGCAATCTCAAGGGATAATTTTACCGATTGGTTCAACTGAGCAACATGGGCCAACTGGTTTGATTGGAACGGATACAATTTGTGCGGAAGCGATCGCGCGTGGTGTGGGTGATACTGTAAATTCTATGGTTGCGCCTACTATTAATGTTGGGATGGCACTGCACCATACTGGTTTTCCTGGGACAATCAGTTTGCGTCCGAGTACGATGATTTTGGTGATCCGAGATTATATTAGTTGTTTAGTAAAAGCTGGATTTATTAAATTTTTATTTATTAATGGTCACGGTGGGAATATTGCCACACTCAAAGCAGCTTTTGCAGAAACTTACGCTCATTTAGCAGATTTAAATATACCCAATGCTGATTTGGTACAGTGCCAAATAGGTAACTGGTTTATGTGCAGTTCTGTTTACAAATTGGCAAAAGAATTATATGGCAATGAGGAAGGATCTCATGCTACTCCGAGCGAGGTGGCGTTAACGCAGTATATTTATCCTGAAGCGATAAAACAAGCACCTTTATCAGCAGAAGTTGGTTCTGGACACAAAATTTATGGTGCTGCTGATTTTCGTCAGCGTTATCCCGACGGGCGGATGGGTTCTAATCCTGCCTTAGCAACCCCTGAACATGGTAAACAGTTTTATGACCTAGCAGTTAAGGAATTAAGTAATGGTTACTTAGAATTTATAAATTCTGACTGTTAATTGTTAATTGGTAATTGTTAATTGATAACCGATGGATTTTTTTAATACTTACGGATTTTTGATTGTCTCAATGTTGCTTGGTGCGTTATTGGGACTTTCTTTGTATTTACCTCTGATGGCGGGACAACTATCGTTAGCTAGTCCTGGTTTTTATGCTTTAGGCGGTTATATTGCAGCTATTCTTGCTACAAAGGTATTTCCTACTGCTGGTTTATTTCCAATTCCTTTATTGCTACTGGAGATGCTGATTGCTGGTGTAGTCAGTGGTTTACTAGGTGTAATAGTAGGAATTCCAGCACTCAGGTTACGTGGAATTTATTTAGCGATCGCAACTATTGCTTTTGTCGAAATTTTGCGCGTTTTCTCTTTGAACTTAGATATTACTGGAGGCGCGGTGGGAATCTTTGGTATTCCCCAACCTTTTCAAACGCCTATCGAATATTTATGGGTTGCAGTGCCTTTGCTAGTAGCGAGTATGTTAATTCTCTATCGTCTAGAGCGCATTCGCGTAGGACGGGCGTTTATTGCTATTCGCGAAGATGAATTAGCGGCTGGTGCGATGGGTATTAACCCAACTTACTATAAAGTACTAGCATTCACGCTAGGAGCTATTTTAGCGGGTGTTGTTGGGGCTGTTAGCGCCCATTTTCTCAATACTTGGAATGCGCGGCAGGGAACTTTTGATGCCAGTATTATTTACTTAACATCAGTGTTAATTGGTGGTAGTAGAACCTTTTTGGGGCCAGTTTTAGGGGGTATGGTATTTACAGCTTTGCCAGAAGTGCTAAGAGCGATCGCAGATACAGGGGGTTTGCCTAATTGGTTGGCAGGATTTTTGCGCGACGGTCGGTTGATTATTTTTGGGTTACTAATTGTGGTCGGAACCATATTTTTCCCTCAAGGTTTAGTAACACCCGATTTATTTAAAAAACGCCATAAATCCAAAAATCAGGGTATTTGAACAAAGGTTTCGGCGAATATAGTAAAAGATCAGTCTTAATAGCTATGCTAAAGTTTTAATTTTAGACATTACAGCACTATTAAGCATAGCTGAGGACAATTTGTAGGCGTGAAACCTAGACATATCAAGGAAAATTTAACAACTAATTGTAAAAGCTAACCGCTAATTGCTAAAAGCTAACCGCTAATTAAACCCTCAAGTTGAGAACCAAGCTTATCGCCTGGGACAACTAAGCCTATGGAAGCATCTTTTGAAATTACCCTGCAAATAGTTATAGCCGTAATTGCAGGCATTACTGCCCAAGTGCTGGCTGAATTAATTAAAGTTCCCAGTATTGTCTTTTTATTAATACTGGGTATATTGCTTGGTCATGATGGCATCCAGTTGTTACATCCCCAAGACTTAGGCATTGGTTTAGAAGTAATTGTCGCTTTAACGGTGGCAGTTATTTTATTTGAAGGAGGATTAAATTTAGAACTGCACGAACTGGGTAAAGTTTCTGGTAGTTTGCGGAATTTAGTTACTTTTGGAACACTGATCACCCTACTTGGCGGTGGAATGGCGGCGCATTGGTTGGGAGAATTTCCTTGGGCGATCGCATTTCTCTATGCTTCCTTGGTTGTTGTCACGGGGCCAACAGTAATTAGTCCCTTACTTAAGCACGTAAAAGTAGATCGGCAAGTTGCCACCCTGCTAGAAGGAGAAGGCGTTTTAATCGACCCTGTAGGGGCAATTCTGGCAGTTGTCGTACTAGATACGATTTTGAATGCTGATACTGATCCAATTGAAGCTTTCTTTGGTTTGATTGTCAGGCTAGGAATCGGTGCGGCTATCGGCGTTGTTGGCGGCTGGTTGATGGGCTGGATGCTCAAAAACGCTAACTTTCTCTCAGAAGAATTGAAAAATTTGGTAGTTTTGGCTGGATTGTGGGGTTTATTTGCTTTAGCCCAAACAATCCGCAGCGAATCAGGTTTGATGGCAACTGTAATGGCAGGAATTGTTCTCCGTGCCTCCTCAGTACCAGAAGAACGGCTGTTACTACGCTTCAAAGGACAATTGACTATTTTAGGCGTTTCAGTGCTGTTTATTCTCCTCTCTGCTGACTTATCAATTGCTAGTATGTTTGCTTTGGGATGGGGAAGCGTTTTTACTGTGTTGGCGTTGATGTTTATTGTCCGTCCGCTAAATATAGGGTTATGTACTTGGGATAGCGATTTAAACTGGCGACAGAAGTTATTTTTGTGCTGGGTTGCACCGAGAGGAATTGTCTCTGCATCCGTTGCTTCATTATTTAGCATATTGTTAACTCAGCGAGGGATTAACGGTGGAGATGCTATTAAGGCACTTGTGTTTCTGACAATCATTATGACTGTGTTTTTGCAGGGATTGACAGCACGTTGGATTGCACAATGTTTGCAAATAACTTCTCATCAAGCAACAGGTGCGATCATTATTGGTTGTAATCCCTTGAGTATCTTGATTGCTCGAATAATTCAAGATAAGGGGGAATCTGTAGTTTTAATTGATACAGATGCCGAAGCTTGTCGCCAAGCTGAAGCGGAAAATTTACGGGTGTATGTAAGCAGTGGTTTAGATACGGAAGTTTTACAAGAAGCGGGTCTGAGTTCTGTTGGTACTTTCTTGGCAATGACGAATAATGGTGAGGTTAATTTTGTGCTTGCTCAAAGGGCAGCAGAAGAGTTTAATCCTCCCCGCGTTTTAGCTGTATTTCCCCGTGATTCTGAAGCTACTACAGAAAATAAAAATACAAAAGTGCAACAAGCATTTCTATCTCAGTTATCTATTAAAACTTGGAACGAGTATTTAAGTGATGGTCAAGTCAAGTTAGGAAAAACAACTTTTAAAGAAGCTGGATTTTCTTTTCAACAGGTGCATCTGCAAGCATTAATTAATTCTGGAGAGTTAGTACCGTTATTAATAGAACGAGATGAGCGTTTGCAAGTAGCACCAGCAATGGAAGATTGGCAACATGAGGATCAAATTATTTATTTGTTACATGATCCTAGACCGAAGTTGTTAAAACGTTTATCTGGCGCTACTCCTACTTCACGCTTGGCATTAGAAAAGTTATCCGAAGTAGAAGAAATTCCGATGCCATCTAATTTAGTAGAAATTCCTTAAATAATGCTTTTTTGTCACTTTGATAATAGTAGAAATGAACAAGATCATAATTCAAAGTTTTGATGATGATTTAAAAAATCGCCCGCAAAAGCGAGCCAAATATTATGAGCGTTATCTTGAAAAAGAAGCCAAAGGAATCCTCTAGGCTGTCTTGACAAAAAAGACTCTCCATCCCATAAATCTTGCTTTAGCTATAGAGCTTCAAACCAATTAATTTCGGTCAACCGATAGACGCAACCCTTCTAATAATTCCTTAAATTAAACATTAAATATAAAAACAGCAAATTTGCTAACTGTGACCTATGACAACACAAAACCAACAGAATTCTACAGACTCAATCGGTAATGCGATCGCCACAGCAACTCAAATAGGTAATATGGCTTCGCAAACTTTCCAATCTGCTGTTAACAATATGAGCAACGCTACTACTGCGCTAGGAGATACAGTTGTGCCTCCAGCAGTGCGACTGGTAGAACAAACTACGGAAACTGTTGGTTCCTTTGTTGCTCCTATTGCGGAAAATTCTTTGATTAAATACGCTGCCAAGCTTCCCGGAATTAACTTCTTAATGACAGCACTCGGTAATGTCGATCTCGATCGAGCTATTCAAGAAGTTATCAAGCTCAAACAAGACTATCCCCAAGAAACCTCGCAGCAACTTGCTCATCGTGTCATAGTTGATACTGCTATAAAAGGTGGTGGTATTGGATTACTGAGTAATTTTGTACCCCCGTTAGCACTAGCTTTATTTGCGGTCGATATAGTTGCAGTTACAACCCTGCAAGCAGAAATGGTTTACCGAATTGCGGCAGTTTACGGGTTTGAATTAAAAGAGCCGACTCGCAGAGGTGAAGTCCTAGCAATTTTTGGTTTATCTCTTGCGGGTTCTGGCGTAACCAAAGTTGGCTTAGGTTTAGTGGAACTTATCCCAGGTATAGGTGCTGTTGTAGGAGCATCTAGTAATGCGGCTGTACTTTACTCTTTAGGATACGCTGCTTGTCAATTTTATGAAGCTAAAAAAAGTTTAGCTAAAACCTAGTTGTATGGAGTTAACCGCCGTGAAGCCGACTTGAGTAGCTTTGACCCAACAACACCTTACTCTAAATTGCTCAAGCGATCGCCCACTCGTAAAGCATTGGCAATGACAGTTAAGCTGGGACTCACACTAGCATGAGATGGGAAGAAACTGAGGACTATGCCTCCTTTGGTTACTCAAGATGGCTAGGCTATTGAAGAGAATACCCATGTAGCTGAGGAAGTGATTCGACAACGAGCAGAACGCAATAGCGAAGCGCAGATAGCGAAAAACAGAAAAAAAAGAGTTACAAAAGAAAGGGAACTGGAGGCAAGACTTGACGGGGTGACAACCCCGTCAAAGACAAGACTGAATAAGGGATGCAGCTTTTAAACCTCTGTAAAAATTTAAGCTTTTATTTGGCTTTAATCTCATTAACTCGCAAACATCTTTAGTGCATGAAAGAAAAATATC
>DATNQB010000011.1 GCA_036702875.1 Oculatellaceae cyanobacterium
ACGCCCAAGAAGCTTGTTGAAAGACAAGGGAAATCAGTAATAAAAGTTGCTGAGTCTGGGAACAAGTCAGATAAAAAAGTTGTAGGAATACAATTAAGTTTGTTTGACTTGATGGGGTTCTGCCCGGAATCTCCATCTAAATCTATGATTTAGGTGGGGTTCTTCAATGTAATTAAATAATTTGATACTGTATAAGCGAAATTTGTGATTAATAGATGTTTATGTTTTTTATTAAAAATATTGTAGAGACGTTGTATACAACGTCTCTACATTCGCAAAAATGTCTCGGAGTTAAAGTTGAGATAGCCAATTTAATATTAATGGATTGACAACCTCTGGTCGTTCATCGTGAGGACAATGACCTGTATTCGGAATAGATACAAACTCGATAGGTTGACCAGATTCATTTAATTCTTGAAAAATTCGCCCCCCACTTACAGGAGTCCAAGGATCATCAGCACCCCAAATCACCAACATAGGATGCTTAACTTTGGGTAATAACTCCCCTGGAGTAGGGCCAGGAGGTGCAGTGAGAACTGAAGCAAAAACTTGCCCTGCGCCCTCATCGCAGGAAGGAGTATAAAGTAAATCTACCAACTCATCAGTAATTGCTTCTGGGTTGCGGTAAACCTGGCGTAGGGTGCTACGGATTCTGGCTTTCTGACGGACGCGGTTAAAAATCAGTGAACCAAACCTTTTAGAACTAACTATCTGGGTGAATGCTTTCATTACTAAGCGTAAAGGAAAATTAAGTTCGTCGGGGCGGTGATTTAGTCCACCAGCACAGTTGATCAAAACCCCGCCTGCGGTAATTTCTGGATAGTCAGCCACCATGATCAAACTAAGCAATGCCCCAATTGAGTTACCTACAAAAATTGTTGGTGTTTGAATGTGCGTATCCCAAAAATCCTTGAGTAGCTGTTCCCACAATTTTAGGGAATAATCTAGAGGTGGCTTAGACGAACCACCAAATCCCAGTAAATCTATAGCAAATACTCGGTAGCCTCCAGCCGCGAGTTCAGGGATATTTTTCCGCCAATGTCCAATAGAAGCACCAAACCCATGAATTAGTACTAATGGTTTGCCTGTACCAACAACTGTGTACTGAATTTGGTAACCTTGCCAGTTCCAAATTAGTTTTTCAAAGTTGCTTGTTTTTGCTAGCTGTTCAGTAGTCATACCGTTTTGAGATTTTAAATATGGGTACTGTACAATTGAAAAATTCAAGTATTTTTAATTTAATGTATTTAGCATAATAAAAGAAAAATAGAATCACTTTTTGGTATTATTAAAATTAGGAAAATATGTGTTTGTATAGTCAAGTTCTCGTGCATGAGAGAAAATGTCTTAGGGAACATTTCCAACAAATCAAGGTCTTTACTAACTATTTAGCCTCGGTGCCAGATGACAGCTATGAACCGCAGTTACTTTGCTTTAGTGGGTAGCGTTGCTTTAGCTACTGCCAGTGTTGCTACCAACACTAATGATCCTGCGATCGCTGGTATTTCGCCTCAGATCAAAAATCCTGCAAATGTGCCAGTTGAGCCTGATAGCAGCAAACTGAAACAAAATAATGGTGTAGAGGCACTGCCTTTAGTAATCAATGCAGTGATCAAAGATGCTGTCCAACGGACAGGAATGCCAAATTCTCAACTCAGTGTAGTTGAAGTAAAACAACAAACTTGGTCAGATGGCTGTTTAGGTTTGGCGGAGGCTGGAGGTTTCTGCACTCAAGCGATGGTTCCAGGTTGGTCTGTCACGGTAACTAATGGCGAAAGTCGCTGGCTGTATCGCACTAACTTATCTGGTACTGTGGTCAAGTGGGATGCCGCAGCAAGCTCTATTAAAACTGCGCGTGTCAATCCTCCAGTCAATACTCCACCAGCTAGGAACACACAACCTGCGCCACTTCGTCCGATCCAACTACCCGATCAAGTTACTCGTCAAACTACTCCGCCAAATCCGCAAGTAAGACCCACACCAGCACCGACACCGATAGTTACTCGTCGGACTGAAACACCTACTCCACCAGCTACAAGTCGGGTTACTCAACCAGTAGTCACCAATCCTCGCACCCAACCTAGCACTCAACCTCAAACCGTATCTTCTCCAGGAAATTTCAGTTTGGCAATCAGACAACCATCAGGCAGATCTCCTGGTGTAATTGCGAGGGTTTCTTTGAAATCTAAAAAAGGTCAAACTTATGCTCAAGAGCAGTTGGTTGGAGATTTCAGATACAAGATCAACAAACGAGCAAATTTTGGGGGAGGAGTAAAAGCAGGCGATCGCATTGCGGTACGCTTATACAATCTCCAAAATAAGCTAATTGGTTACAGCGAGTTTGAAGTCTTGCCTGAAAAAGCAGCAGTTAACTTAGTTGTTTCTAATTTCCCTGAGCAATTTCCCATAGTTCGTACTGTCTATGGCGTTGATAGAAATAATGACAACAGCATCGACAGTAGCACAAATGTTAATGATTACTTCAGCCAAATCATTGATTCAACGGCTGGACAGGAAAGTGTGATCTTTCTACCTAGCCCAAGTAAAATTAACCTCAACACTTTTCAGATTGCTGGCTTACCAAATGCTTCAGCTAATAGCGTTTATAGCAACTCCTTAAGGAGTGGTACAAATGCGATCGCTAATCGCATTGTAAACGTCTCCCGTTCAGGTATAGCAGCCGCTTTAAAAGCTGCGCCTGGTCAAATCACTCCCGTAATTAATGTCAACGCAAACAATACTTCTAGCTACGAAGTTAGCCAGCTATTAGGGAAACCCTTACAACTACAGGTAGCTCAAAATCCACCAGAACCACCAGAGGTGCAGACAATTGTAAATGTACCACAACCCTCACAGGTACAACAGCCAACTCCAATTGCAGCACAACAAGTACAGATACCAAATCAACCCAATCAGATCAGTTTTACCGATGTCCCGACAAACTATTGGGCAAAAGATTTTATTACTGAATTGGCGCAGCAAGAGATTATTAAAGGTTATCAAGGTCGCTTTCGACCAAACGATCCCGTCACACGGGGTGAGTTAGCTGCTATGTTGAGCCTCGCTTTGCCAAAAGCGAATATTCGCCCCGCAGTTGATTTTAAAGATGTCTCCCCAGATCAATGGGTACATTCCTATATTCTGGAAGTTTATCAAAGAGGCTTTTTTGAACTTGAGCCTGGTAACGTGGTCAACCCTAACAAAGATGTTACTCGCTTAGATGTGCTAGTGGCATTAGCTAGGGGACTCAATTATGCTCCTAGTGGCTCGGCTCAAAATATTTTGCAAGCTTATAGCGATACCTCTGCTATTCCTAGTAGCCTGCGTAATTTTGTTGCGGCTGCTACTCAAAAAGGTTTAGTCGTCAACTACCCGAATATTAAATTACTCAAACCTAATCAGATAGCCACGAGAGCGGAGGTAGCTGCTTTGATTTACCAGGGAATGGTAAGTACTGGCAAAGCTTTGGGGATCTCTTCTCCTTATATAGTGGGAGAATCAAATAAAGTCGGTCAAGCTGGTAACTCTCGTTAAGCAAAACTTACCAATATAAAAGAAAAAGGCAAAGGGAAAAAAACAATGATGGTTTTTCCTTTGCCTTTTTTGTCTAGATTTCCTAAAAATATGCACAGATATCAATTAGATAGCCCTAAACCACCTATTTTTGAGCAGATTGAAGCCGATCGCTTGCATCGCAAGCAGCGTCTAACGGCGGCACTACGTCTGTTTGCACGTTTTGGTTTAGATGATGGTATTGCTAGTACCATTACCGCCCGCGATCCCCAACTTAAAGATCATTTTTGGGTCAACCCGTGTGGAATGTCCCTGAGAAACATTCGAGTTTCTGATTTGATTCTTGTTAATACCGAAGGTAAAGCGATTGAAGGCGATAAATCTCCCCATCCAGCAATTGCTATCCACTCTCAAATCCATATTGCTAGACCTGCTGTTGTAGCCGTAGTTTATGCCCATTCAGTCTATGGGAAAAGCTGGTCAAGTCTGGGGCGAATGCTTGACCCGATTACTCATGAATCTTGTGCTTTTTATCAAGATCACAGTGTTTTTGATGACTCTACTGCTGTAGAGCTTGAATCAGAACAGGCTAAGCGTATTGCCAAAACTCTTGGAGAAGGAAAGGCAGTAATTTTACGCAACCAAGCTATGCTTACCGTTGGTCACTCGGTTGATGAGGCTGCATGGTGGTTTATCGCGATGGAGCGTGCTTGTCAGGCTCAGTTACTAGCGGAGGCTGCTGGAAATCCAGTTATACTGGCTCACGATACTGCTCGGTTAACTTACCATCAGGTGGGTACGCACTTGGTTGGCTGGTCTAACTTTCAATCACTATATAAAATGATTGTCCGACTGCAACCAGAGTTGCTGGATTAATTTATAGACGTTGAAGCAAGTTTAAACCGTGAGTATCAGTTCCGCAGGTATTTAATAGCCTGTAAATGGCAGTTAAATTTTTTACTTGCTGGGTTTGAGTTGGGCTAGGTTGCCAGGGGTTGGGGTTATTGTAAGCATAGTAGGTTTCTATGCCGTCAATGCCTAAATCGGCTGCAACTGGAATTAACTGATCGGCAGGACGGCGGTAGCGGGCAGGGTGAGCCAAAACAGCTAATCCGCCTGCTTGATGCAGGGCAAATATTACATTAGCCGCCTCAGCATCGCTGCCTTTTGGAGCATTTCCTTGTAAGTAGATTTGCAAATTAGGATGTTGGGGATCGAAAGCGTAACCCAGGATATGAACTTCGGTTCCCGCAAGGTTAGAGGTAATTTCTACACCTGTCCATAAATGGGGCGATCGCACAAACTCTTGATCGCTACCTAACGCTTGCTGATCTAACCAGCGTTCCACAGCTTGATAACCTTTGATACTATGGTGATCTGTGATCGCAAGTCCTTTTAGACCAATAGATTTCGCCT
This sequence comes from Oculatellaceae cyanobacterium, assembly GCA_036702875.1. Lineage (GTDB taxonomy): Bacteria > Cyanobacteriota > Cyanobacteriia > Cyanobacteriales > PCC-9333 > Crinalium. Next base: position 4,930 of record DATNQB010000011.1, read on the forward strand.
GCTGGATCAAATCTTCTGGCTGTAACTTTCCATCTGAGCAAATTGTGTGCATATGGAAGTTAAAGCTGCGTGGACAACTGTTGGCATCTATTGTTTCAAATACTCGCCTCAGCGCCGTTACATTCTGCGCTGGTGGCTGGTGTGAAGCAGAAGCCGGAGCAAGATGAGTCGCCATAACTGCCTCATAGATAGGTGCGTTTGACAAGATTAAATAGTTGACCACGAATCGTGGAAAAAGTTTCTAATTGTTAAGTTAACGCACTCTGCAAGAAAACGTCTGTGAGTGTAAATACGGTGTGTGACATTTTACCTTGATAATAAGAGAAATAAACAACCCCATAGACTCTCAAGTGCAGAAAATAGAAGAGAGTAGAAACCAGTTATCTATTTGAACACAATATTGGTATAAGCAGCATTAACAAGGAGATTGATAGAGATGGTTGCTTCAAACTACCGCATCGGTATTATTGGTGCTGGGGCATCAGGCGTTTATCTGGCGATCTTGCTGATTCGACAAGGATTTCAAGTTACCCTGTTTGAGAAAGCGCCATATCCGCGCACCTATGGGTGCGGTATTTTTGTAGTTCAATCTGGGATGAAAGCACTCTATCAAGGAGTTCCTGAGATCTGCCAAAATATCATCAATTTAGGTGTTGCTGTCAAAACATTTGAATTCCGCAATTTACGCGGTGGACTCATCAATTCTGAATCTGTCACCTATGAAGAAAATGAGCTACCAGGAATACTCATACATCGCAAAACAGTTCTAGAAACCCTCCTTGATGCGCTACCTTCAGACTGTCTGCGTTTTAATGCTGAATTTAAATCAGTTACACAAACTGATGGCAAAGTTATCGCTGAGTTTAAGGATGGCAGCAGTTGGGAAGGAGATTTATTAGTAGGGGCAGATGGCATTCTCTCTAAAGTGCGCCCATTTGTAGCATCTGGAATAGAACTTTGCTACTTAGGCGATATTGTCTGGCGAGGTGTTGTTGGCGATCAAGTCTTTTGTCCTGAAGGACATTTTATAGTTTATGCACGCGGTCGGGGAATTTATGCCAATTTTTATAAAATAGATAGCGATCGCACCCATTGGGGATTTTTTCTAGAAAAAGAACAGGAACAATCCGAAGTAGGGCTGATCAACCCCCATAATACAACTATTCCTCCAGCAGAACTTGCCAAGCTTCCAGACGATGCGCGGGCTGTAATTGAGTCCACCCCCGCTCAACAAATGGTGTGTCACTATTCCCATGATATTGAACTGCTACCACAAATTGTTCAAGGACGAATTGTCTTAATCGGCGATGCGGCTCATGCTAAAAGTGCTACAAGATCTAAAGGTATGGCTTCCGGTTGGGAAGATGCTTTATCTTTATCACGTTATCTTACTGCTGATGCTGATATTCCAGCAGCTTTAGAACATTTTCAGAGTGAAAGATTGCCAATAGTTCACGAATATCAACGTACTAGCCGTGAAATCAGCCAAAAAATTGGTCGCCGTCATAAAATAGGCTAATTAAATTAACTAACTACATAAGTTAATTAATTTAATTAGCTTTTGCCAAACATTTGGCTGTTAGCTATCAGCTAAAAAATTATCCTGATTATGAAAGAGGTTTAAATGACTGAATTTCCACAAAATACTTTTTTTCAAATGTCTGAAATAGAGGGATTAGTTGTTCCTACAGTCACTTATGACGAGTTTAATGTTCCTCTTGCTTTTTTAAAGAATTGTGCAACTTGGGAAGGAACTGCTAGACGTATTAGTGCTGCGGGAGAATTAATAGACACAGATATTGTTCGCGTCAAAATAGAAATTGATGGCTCAAATTATGTGCAGACTAATACTGTCCGCATTAATACGCCCAAAGAAGTTACTGCTCAATACTACGGAAATTTTTCTGAAGGCAAGCTGGTTTTTCCTCTTACTGATGAAGTCTATACGTTAGGAGGTGAAAAAGCATCAGCTTTCTCAGGAATTGCTTGGGCTATTACTGACGATCTAATTGTGTATCGTGGTAGTAGAACATTGCGGGGTATCAAAACTTTTTATAACGAACTGATAGCTTTGGTTGATAACGATCATCGAGTGCGAACTACACAGCTTTTTGAAGATGGAGTTTATAAACTTGTAACAATGATTGAAGAGGCAAAGGTTAAGGGTTAATATCGAACATCGAATAAAAACCGATGTTCGCTGATAATTTATTTTTAGCTGCTTAAACAATTTTGGGATGAATTAGCTTGTACCCTGCCATTTTAATTTTTTGATTAGAGACACGCGCATTATAAGGTCGTACTTCATCTGCTGACTCATCCCAAGTAACTTTGGGTAAATTGTGGCTTTCTAATACCCAATCAATTAGTTCGCGACCGAGCATCGGCACATCATTGACTAAATTATAAGTACCTTGCAATTGATGAGTAAGAGCAAAATCTATAGCTGATACAATATCATCTAGATGAATCCAATTAGTAACATATTCTCCCTTACCTGGGCGTGTTGTACCAGCCCAAGAGCTAAATATCTTCACTAATTCACGACCAGATCCATATATACCTCCTAAACGCAGAATACATACTTTAAGATTTTCATGGCTTGCCTGTAATAAAATTTGTTCGGTATCAAATAAAATTTGACCATTATTATTTGCAGGCTTAACGGGTGATTGTTCATCTACTGATTCTCCATTTCTATCACCGTATACGCTGTAGCTTCCGGTATAAATGAGTTGCTTAACTCTAGGGGTGTGTTGCAATGCTGCAACTATTGTTTGAGCAGTTCGTAAGTAAGTTTGCTCGTAAGGGTTAGCTTCTATTTTGCGATACTCCTGCGGAGTCGCTACGCGAGCGCGTTTTGGTGCAACACTTACAACTACAACATCTTGATTTTGCAGCAAAGACCGCAACGCTAACTCATCATCACCGTTGATTACTACTACCTGATTAGCTATCTTCTCAAGCTCTGGTATCCGTTGCTCAGAAGTAGTAGTTACCGTGATCGTATAATTTTTTTCTTGCTGCCAATGACGGGCAACAGCAGTGCCTACATAACCACAACCAATGATCGCAATATTCATGATTTTTCTTTTTCTGTAAAACTATCTAAATCAAATATTTTTTAACAAATCACCCTTAACATTTTCATTCTTGAGGATTTATACCTCAATTCTCACCTTTTTTCGTATTTTTATTTAACATCCTCCTAGAGATAGATTCTTGAAAAATTTATCCAAAAAGAGATTTACAGACTTTTACCAAGATTTTTAAGTATTTTTTAAGATTCTTGACATCCGATCCGCGATCGCAGCGATCGCACCTATTGTAGAAAAGTGGCAAGTTTAGTTTAATCCTTGGCAATTAGTACATCATTAGTACTATTGAATTTTATGAACATTTTCCCTAGCTTTGTACGTTCCCTGTTATTAACAACCGTTTTGAGCTTTAGTACTCCGGTTGTAGTAGTAGGAATGATGTTAACAGTATTATCCTTCGTAGCGTATCTACCTGGAATAAATGCGATCGCTCAAACAGGTTCTAGCCTTATCTTGCAGTTTCTAGCGGTTTTTGGCAGTGGATGTCCTTGGTCAGGGGTATGTATCATTGGTTTTGCCTGTAGCTTCGTAGGAGGCTTGTTTGATACCTATGCCTTTTATAGTTACCAAACCCCCGCCACAATTAACAGACATAGTTCATAATTATAAAACTGTTGCTAACTTACTAAAATCTTAGAAAACAACTACACGCAATATAGGATAGGTGCTTAAGATTTTTTTAAATCTATGATTTTGCTGGTTAGCTAGGCTGAAATCAAAGCGAAATAGTTCTGGGATTATTGCCTAACAATGGCAATTAGTCAAAACCTCATCTAAATAAAGATGTAGGTAAGCTTAATTTTATATTTTAATTTAATATTAGATTAAGGTTTGCATTTACCCCGGACTCATCAATGACACACAGCCAAACAAACCACTCCTCTCCTTACCAAAATCTAATAGACAAATCATATATTTTGCCACTAAGTATTTACTCACAGATCAGTGCTAGGCAAATATCAAAAAAAATTGAATCTAAGCTCAAACAAAAAAGCCTTGATGACTTAAAACCAATTGAGTTAGGATTGATGCAGTTTGGTCATGGAGATGAACGTCGGATAATTGATGACTGCAATCTTAATGGGTGTGGTATTCAACACTTTTATATTAAATCGAGTGAACCTTTAGGTAATCATTACCATAAAAATAAACGAGAGGTATTTGTCATTGTAGAAGGAAAAGGAATTTTTACATACCTACCCTTAAATCAGGAAGGAAAACCTATAGGAAAACAAAAGACAATCCCAGTAAAGACAGGAAACGTAATTAAGGTTGCTCCATTTACAGCACACGCATTTCGCCTAAATATCGGAAGCACCATGTGGTGCTTTTCCTCGGCTCCTTTTGATTCAGATAATTTGGATATGCACTTCTGCAAACTGCATCTAGAAGAAGTCCCAAGTTAATTTAAATATTAATTGTTTCAGTTTACAAGTAATTGCAATATAAACTAGGCTCTGCACGAGGCTGATTTTGTTTATAGAATCTACTCAAGCACTATTATTTAGGTAGCTGTGATTTAAAATAAGATTAGTTTTATAACTGTAACAATAAAATTCCTGAAGCTTTAGTTTGTTTATGAATAATAGATTAAACAGTTGAAAAAAACTGGCAATCAGGGTTTAGTAGGTTTGAATATGTCTAACAACCATGTGAATTTAGATACCGATACTTACACAGCACTGAATGAAGAACTAAAATCATTACGTCAACGTGTTGTAGAACTGGAACAGCAATTAACCAATCAGCAACAAATTCCATTTCGCATGGTGGTAGAAAGCGTAAACAACTACGAAGTTATTATGCTAAACCCTGAAGGGTACATTCTTACCTGGAATGAGGGAGCAGAACTTTTAAAAGGTTATACCCCACAGGAAATTATTGGCAAACATTTTTCATGTTTTTATGCCCCTGAAGACATTAATAATGGTATACCTGAGCTAACTCTGTTAAAAGCAATAGAGGAAGGACGTTTCGAGGTTGAGGGTTGGCGGTTGCGTAAGGACGGGTCTAAGTTTTGGGCTGATATAGTCACTACAGCCTTAAAAGACGAGACTGGAAAGTTACTAGGCTTCTCCAAAATGACTCGCGACATTAGCGAACGCAAACAGGTAGAGCAAGCTCAAGCAAGATTAACTACAATTTTAGAAGCAACAACTGACTTTGTGAGTAGTTGTGATCCAGGAGGGCAAATATTATATATCAATAAAATAGGTCGTGAAATATTAGGAATTGGTGCAAATGATGCTCTAACTATTAATATTGATGCTGCTCACCCCGAATGGGCTAAAAAAATTATTAGAGAACAGGGAATTCCAACAGCTATTCGTGATGGTGTGTGGAGGGGAGAAACTGCACTTTTAAGCCACGACGGGCGAGAAATTCCAGTTTCACAAGTGTTAGTTGCCCATAAAACAACAGATGGAAAATTAGAGTTTCTTTCTACAATTGCACGGGATATTAGTGATATAAAACAAACTCAAGTAACATTGCAACAAGCAATGCGGCACCAAGAAGAACTTTTAGAACAAACTGAATATTCTGCACAGTTATTACGTGGGGTTATTGACGCTACCCCAGATTGGATTTTTGTCAAAAATCATAACTTTCGCTTTATGTTGACCAATAAAAGCTTTGCTGAAGCTATTGGTGGAACACCAGAGACAGTTATTGGAAAAAGTGATTTAGATCTAGGATTTCCACCAGAACAAGTATTTGGTAATCCAGAGGCAGGAATTCGAGGTTTTCGTGCAGATGACGAGCAAGTGCTTGCAGGTGAAGCAATCTATAATCCTTTTGATGTAGCAACATCTGCTGATGGTTCTGTGCATATCTTTGATACGCAAAAACTTCCCTTGCGCGATCCTGAAGGCAATATCTTTGGTGCATTAGGCTTTTGTCGTGATATTACTGAACGTCACCATGCAGAGGAAGCACTACGGCAAAAAACTCAACAACTAGAAGCTGCTTTAAAAGAAATTCAAGAAACTCAAGCACAACTGGTTCAAAGTGAAAAAATGTCCAGCTTGGGGCAATTAGTAGCTGGAATTGCCCACGAAGTTAATAATCCAATTAACTTTATTCACGGTAATATTCTTCATGCCAATGAATATACTGAAAACTTGATCAATTTAGTTGAGTTGTATAGCAAGCACTATCCTCAACCAGTTGCTGAAATTCAAGATGAAATAGAGGAAATAGAACTTGATTTTTTAATAGAAGATTTGCCAAAATTACTGTCTTCAATGAAGGTAGGAGCAGAACGAATTCGCCAAATTGTTTTATCTCTACGCAACTTTTCGCGTTTGGACGAAGCAGAACAGAAGTCGGTTGATATTCATGAAGGAATTGATAATACTCTACTAATTTTGCAGCATCGGTTAAAAGAAAAAGTAGGACGTGGCACAATTCAAATTGTAAAAAATTATGGTGATTTACCTTGGATTGAGTGTTATGCCGGGCAACTCAATCAGGTATTTATGAATATTATTAATAATGGGTTAGATGCGTTAGAAGAATATAATCATCAACGTTCGTTAGAAGAAATTAAAAATAATCCTAGCATAATTAAAATTAGTACTGAAGTTATTGATAATAATTGGGTACAAATTCGGATTGCTGATAATGGTACTGGAATACCAAATGAGGTACAAAAGCGATTATTTGATCCTTTCTTTACAACTAAATCTATAGGTAAAGGAACGGGTTTGGGGTTGTCAATTAGCTATCAAATCGTTGTCGAGAAACACAAAGGTGAGTTGCAATGTATTTCAGAGCTAGGGGAAGGATCAGAATTTATAATTAAGATTCCTATTAAGCAGCAACCTTAAATTAATTAACAATTATCAATTATCAGTTGATAAAAAACAAAGTAAGTATGTGGGTGAAATTAAACGTTACCTGCGCTCTTCTGGGACTGGGGACTGGTGAAGTGGAAACTCATTATACATTTATTTATGCCCACCTACTTAAATTTTACCTAACTGCTACACCCGTAGGTTCTAAGCTGGCTACTAATTTCACATTATATTCTGCTTCAAACACATCTTTTTTATAATCCAAACTCCATAGTTCCAAAATACACTGATCATCTGCTTGAGTCGGCTGTAGATGCAAGCGTAACTCTCTAAAATTAGGTTGATACTCGCATTTTAATTGCTGAATTGCCCCAATTTGACGGCGATCAAGAGCAACTGCTAATCGCAATAAAGCACTTAATTGAGAAACTATTTGGCGATATTTTTTGCTGTGTAAATTTTGATAGCTATCGTGCTTTTTCTTGGGGCTACTTTTGCGATGGAAACGTGCTAAATTAGCAATGATTTCTACCTCTGTTTCTGTATATCCCAGTAATTCACCATTACGGATTAAGTAATATGAGTGCTTGTGGTGAGATGAGTGGCTGATATAGTGACCGCAGTTATGCAACATTGCAGCCGCCCAAAGTAATTCTCGTTCATCTTTACCCCAGTTGTGGAGTAAACCTTGAGTTTGGTCAAATAAGCTGACAGCAAATTTCGCTACGCGATCGCTATATTCTAGATTTACGCCATATTTTTTAGCTATTTTAATTACACTGCGCTCTCTTACTGAATTTTGGTAACGTAAGCGGTCTTCAATTAAACCGTGAGTCAGCATCCAGTCAACAATTACCCCTTCCCTAAGACTGCGCTCACACACGGTCACCGACTCAATACTTAGCAGTACCATTGCTTCTTGCAAAATCACTGCGCCAGCTAGGATAATTTCTGAACGGCGGTCGGACATTCCAGGGACGACAGCGCGTTGTGTATAAGAAAGTTTGCGCCAACGATTAATTAACTCTTTAATATCTTTGAGACTAACTTGATAACCAGTTAGAGGTGAGGGAATAAAACCCAACTTCTCTTGCGCATGAATTGTGGCGATAGTTTCAATTGTACCAGATGTTCCTACTAATCGAGGGATTTCACCAGGCTGCAACTGCACTTTCAATTCTTCTACTGCTCTTTCTAATTGTCCGCGCACAAATGCTTGCAAATAAACAAATTCTGCATTACTAATCGGGTCAGTTTTGACAAACTCAGCCGTCATGCGAACAGCACCAACTTTGGTACTACTCAGGCTACGGGGTTCGTGACTATCTCCTAAAATTAATTCTGTTGAACCGCCGCCAATATCAATAATAATGTGGGGTTGGTTGTTAAATTCCATCCCCGAAAGTACACCGAGATAAATTCTTCTTGCTTCTTCTTGACCAGATATTAAGTTGACAAATAAACCTAATTCTGATTCTATCCGCTTGATAAATTCTCGCCCATTGGGGGCTTCGCGGACTGCACTGGTAGCTACAGCAATAGTTTGTTCAACATTAAGATATTTAGCTACTTCTTGACATCGGCGTAAAGCAGCGATCGCTCTTTCCATCGCCTCCGGTGTCAAATCTCCAGTTTCCCGACAGCGATCGCCTAATCTTACTGTATCTTTCTCGCGATCGATAATTGTAAAAGCTGGTAGTGCAGGTTGAATCCGTACAACTACCATGTGAATCGAATTCGTTCCAATATCAATAGCTGCCAGAATACGCTCTTGATCAGCAGTATTACTAGGATTGTGATCGAAACTTGCTTGTTCTTGCCCGATTAAATTAACCATCCAAGTGTATCCAGCTTTGCAGACCAGTGCCAGTGTCTATGGTTAACGATATCCTGAAATGTGATTAAGTAGCTGGGTGAAAATAAACTTAACAAGGATACTGGTCATTGGTCATTGGTCATTGGTTTAATTGATAATTGTTAATTGATAATTGATTATGCTCACTCAGCCACAACAACCGGAACCTACTTGGTTTACCATCATTCGCCTACTGCGGTGGGATAAACCCGCAGGACGTTTAATTTTAATGATTCCTGCTTTGTGGGCAGTATTTTTAGCAGCAGATGGAAAACCATCCTTAACACTGGTAAGCGTAATTATTTTAGGTACTTTAGCAACCAGCGCTGCGGGTTGTGTAATTAATGACTTGTGGGATAGAAATATTGATCCACAAGTACAAAGAACCAGTTCCCGTCCCCTGGCTTCCCGTGCGTTGTCGATCAAAACTGGGATTGTTGTTGCTGTAATCGCAATGATCTGTGCAGGTATTTTAGCTTTATATCTCAACCCCTTAACATTTTCCCTGTGCGTTGCAGCAGTTCCGGTAATTGTTTTCTATCCCACAGCCAAGCGAGTGTTTCCAGTTCCTCAGTTAGTACTATCTATTGCTTGGGGTTTTGGAGTTCTAATTAGTTGGAGTGCGGTAACAGCAAAGTTAGAAATAGCTACTTGGATATTATGGGCAGCAACAGTACTTTGGACACTAGGATTTGATACTGTTTATGCCATGTCAGATCGAGAAGACGATCGCAAAATTGGTATCAACTCTAGCGCCTTATTTTTTGGTGATTATGCGGCTGTTGCCGTCGGTATTTTCTTTGCTGGTACAGTTGGGTTATTAGCTTGGCTAGGTGTAGTTATGCAATTGCATCTAGCATTCTGGCTTTCTTTAGTTATTGCTACTTCATTTTGGAGTTGGGAATATTTACGGCTACGCCAACCAAATATAGCTAATGCTACCTACGGAGAAATTTTCCGTCAAAACGTTTGGATTGGCTTTATTTTACTAGCTGGGATGATTTCAGGAATTTTGGTTTGAGTATAGCAGTTAGCGGTTAGCGATTAGCTTTTAGTTGAGAAATTTTCTGGCTTTATCTAGGTTGTACCTCGACAACTTCTCTTAAGCTTTACATCAGAGAGCTATATCAGCAACTCTTGCTAAATATAACAGTGAAAAAAATTATTATTGGGGTAATGGGTGCTGGTGCTGGGGCATCAGAAATTGATCGACAAAACGCCTATCAACTTGGTCAAATGATTGCTCAACAAGGATGGGTTTTGCTGACTGGCGGTAGAAATGTCGGTGTTATGGATGCAGCGAGTAAGGGTGCAAAAGCTGCAAATGGTCTGACAATTGGCATTTTACCTACCGACAACACTACCAACATTTCTGATGCTGTAGATATTCCCATCATCACTGACATGGGCAATGCCCGCAATAATATTAACGTTATTAGCAGTGATGTAATTATTGCTTGTGGGATGGGTGCTGGTACTGCTTCAGAAATTGCTTTAGCTATTAAAGCTAATAAAAAAGTTATTTTGTTAAATGATAATGAGGAAAGTCAAATATTTTTTTCGAGTTTATCAAAAGACAATATTCTTATCGCGCATCAGCCTGAAGAGGTAATTAAAGTAATTAAAGAAATTTTGAGTGATCGCTAATCCCTTGCTGCTGACTAATAGTTATACTTTTTGCTTGTATAGCTAGGGATACAAAGCTGAGGACAAGTTGTAAAGGCGAAACTTCTACAGACCTTATCCAAGAGAAAAGCTGACTGCTGACAGACAGAATTCCCGAAAAGCCAGACGATCTAGCTACACGCGATCGCACCTAATTGTGTTAGCTTAATAATGTTGTCTAAATTCGCACATCCAGATTTTCGGGTGTTTCAACTTTTTGAAATGCGCCTGGATGGAGGATTAACCCGAAAGGAGTAATTTAATGGCTGTTGTTTCTTTGGCTCAAATGATGGAGTCAGGGGTTCACTTCGGGCATCAGACCCGCCGTTGGAACCCTAAAATGGCTCCTTACATCTACACTTCTCGTAATGGTGTACACATCATCGACTTGGTGCAGACTGCCCAGTTGATGGAAGAAGCTTATAGTTATATGCGTACTGCGGCTGAACAAGGCAAAAAGTTCTTGTTCGTCGGTACAAAGCGTCAAGCTGCTGGAATTATCGCTCAAGAAGCATCGCGTTGTGGTGCTGCCTACATCAACCAACGTTGGTTGGGTGGAATGCTAACTAACTGGACTACGATCAGAACGCGTGTAGAACGCTTAAAAGATCTAGAACGCCGTGAAGAAACTGGCGCACTAGATTTGTTGCCTAAAAAAGAAGCATCAGTTCTGCGTCGGGAACTAGCAAAGCTTCAGAAATACTTGGGCGGCATCAAAAATATGCGTAAAGTACCCGACATCGTGTTGATTGTAGACCAGAAGCGGGAATACAACGCTGTTCTAGAATGCCAGAAGTTATCACTTCCGATTGTGTCTCTGCTGGATACTAACTGCGACCCAGATGTAGTTGATATTCCTGTCCCAGCAAACGACGATGCCATCCGTTCAATCAAGCTAATCATTGGCAGATTGGCTGATGCTATCTATGAAGGTCGTCATGGTGAGTTAGAAGCAGAATACGAAGATGAAGATTACGAAGGCGCTGATGAAGACACTGAGTACGAAGAACTCACTGGTGATTATCCAGTAGATGACGACGAAACCGAAGAATAATTTAGTGTTGTAGGCATCAATTATTTAGTAGGAATAGAGGCAAAGAGGCAAATGGCGGAAATATCGGCAAAGGTCGTCAAGGAACTGCGCGACAAAACAGGTGCAGGCATGATGGACTGCAAAAAAGCTCTCAAAGAAACTGAGGGTGACCTTCCTAAAGCTATGGAATGGCTGCGGCAAAAAGGAATCACTGGTGCTGGGAAGAAAAGCGCCCGTGTAGCCGCAGAAGGTTTGGTGGGCAGCTATATCCACACTGGCGGTCGAGTAGGTGTCTTAGTAGAAGTCAACTGCGAAACTGATTTTGTGGCTCGTAACGAAGCCTTCCAATCTTTAGTGCGGAGTGTTGCAATGCAAATTGCGGCTTGCCCCAATGTTGAGTATGTCAAGGTAGATGAAATTCCTGCGGATTTCATCCAGAAGGAAAAAGACATTGAGATGGGTAAAGACGACCTAGCTAACAAGCCAGATAACATCAAAGAAAAGATCGTTCAGGGTCGGATTGAAAAACGCCTGAAAGAGATGAGTTTGATGGATCAGCCTTACATCAAGGATCAAAATATCACTGTGGAAGAGTTAATTAAGCAAACTATTGCTCAACTCGGTGAAAATATTCAGGTGCGTCGCTTTGTCCGTTTTGTACTCGGTGAAGGCATTGAAAAGCAAGAAAGCAACTTTGCTGAAGAAGTAGCTGCTCAAATGGGTGCTAACCAGTAGATCGTAAATCACTGATTGAAGGCACTGTCTGGAGTGTCTGCTAAAAGACAGGTCAACTCAATGGGGAGACCTGTCTTTTTTTAACGCTATTCTAAAGTATGGTAGTACACTTGTATACCTTTAAGGGTTATGGCAGGAACACTGGAGCGAATTGAGAAAGACTTAGTAGTACTAGGGGAAGTTGTAGCAAGTTTGGCAGCGGAATTTTATAGTAGCTACTCCAGGTATTTGCCATCTCTGGGGCAAGCAGTACGGCAGCAACTAATTTTAGCTAGTTATCATATCTGTACACAGGGATATCCTGACGCATTTGTGAGCTTGCCGTTTTCAGGGCGGCAACAACTTCAGAAATCACTCAGGCAGATGGCAGAACAAGCTCAAACACAATTGCCTTTACTGGTAGAAAATATTTCCTCATCAGCAGGGCAGGAAAGTGAGATATCTGATTCTACAAATGCGATCGCCAACACTATTAATCTCAGCACAATCACTAACCCAGAACAACTAGGAAAATGGATCGAAAAATTAGAAGAAGCGATCGCGCAAACTCTCCAGCAACTCTCGCGTAGCAGCAATCGCTTATTACAACAATCTGGAATATTACCAAGTCAGCTACCCGAAGAAGTTCTAGAAGTTGCAGCCCAAGCTGGGGCATCTGGTGAAAATGTGCTTGGGCAACCTAATCTTTTAAACTTGGTGATGGAAACACAAAATCCCCAAGAACCAGAAAGCGCGAACATAACCCAAATCCTTGCTATTCGTCTGCGTTTATCTGAAATTGAGTTTGCTGATACCGCAGTAATGGCTAACCGTAACCAAATTCGCCACCTTTCATCCCGCTTAAGCACACTCAGGCGTGAGTATCACAAAAAACAGCGAGAACGCACTATTGCTGAAGCAGAAGCAGCATGGCGTAGCAGTTGGTTTGAAGAATAAACTTGTCTTGAAAGTAAAAATTCAGGAGTTTAAATAATTAGACTTCTTACTCTAAATTAATTATTCCATTTGTGTAGCCACAGGTTAGCTGCTTTGTACATCTGTGGTTAAATATCTAAAATTTGACTTATGCACTCTTAACAACCATGAATTTTACTGATAACAAACAATAAAAACTTCTCCTCCCTCCTCCCCCCTATCTCCTCCCTCCAATTGTTTATGACACAATCACCAGACTGGGTGCGATTACAAAAAGCTTTATCAGTGGAAGCTGAATATGGCTTCACTGATTTAGTAGGCAAACAATATCGCTTTAGTGAGTTTCTCTGCCTCAGCTTCGGTCAAACACCAACAGTAATAACTGCCTTGGAACGCCGCCGATGGCAAGAAATGGCTAGTCAATTTGCACGTTATCCTCAATTAACACTTTTAGAGAGACAACACCTAGTAGCAGAAGCTAGGCAATTTATCGAGCAAATCGAACAGGGAACCGCAGGCGCAGGGATGCAGGGGCGCAGAGGCGCAGGGGAGAAAATTTATAACGAACAATTAAAAACTCAGGTTAAACAGCCTCCTACAACTCCTATAGTTAAAACCAATCTAGAAGCAAATAGTGGATATTATCCTAGTCTTGACCAACCACTAACAAAAGTGGCAGAAATTGGGGTAAGAAAGGGCGGGTATCTCACAAAACTAAATTTATATACTGTTCGTGACCTACTTTTTTACTACCCACGCGACCATATTGATTATGCACGTCAGGTCAATATTTCTGAACTAGAAGCAGGCGAAACAGTCACATTGGTTGGCAAAATAAAAAGTTGCAACTGCTTCACAACTCAGAAGAATAATAAACTAACTATTCTAGAGTTAGTAATTACAGACCAAAGCGGTAGAATTAAGCTGAGTCGGTTTTTTGCAGGCAACCGTTATAGTAATCGTGGTTGGCAAGAAGCTTTAAAAAGACGCTATGAATCAGGTTCGATAGTTGCTGCATCTGGCTTAGTTAAAAAGAATAAGTATGGTTTAACTTTAGATAATCCTGAAATAGAAGTTTTAGCACATCCAGAAGATACTATTGATTCATTAAATATTGGTCGAGTAGTGCCAGTTTATCCATTGACTGAGGGCGTACCTGCTGATATGGTTCGGCAAGCTGTGACTGCGGTTTTACCAGCCGTAGCACAACTCAAAGACCCCTTACCATCGGTGATTCGTAACCAATATGGGTTAATTGATTTAAAAGATGCGATCGCAAATATTCATTTTCCTAGTGATAGTGCTGCTAAAGAAGCAGCCCGTCGTCGCTTAGTTTTTGACGAGTTTTTCTACTTACAATTAGGTTTCCTACAGCGTCGTCAGGCTTTACGCCAAGTCCAAAACAGTGCCATTCTGCTTCCTGCTGGCAAACTTATTGAAGAGTTTGAACAAATTCTTCCTTTCCAACTAACCAACGCTCAACAACGGGTAATTAACGATATCCTTAATGACTTGCAAAAACCAACACCGATGAATCGCTTAGTTCAGGGTGATGTTGGTTCTGGTAAAACAGTAGTTGCAGTAATTGCTATTTTAGCAGCGATTCAATCTGGCTACCAAGGAGCTTTGATGGCTCCCACTGAAGTACTTGCAGAACAACATTATCGCAAATTAGTAAGTTGGTTTAATCTCCTACATTTGCCCGTAGAACTGTTAACAGGATCTACTAAAACAGCTAAACGCCGCAAAATTCATGCCCAACTAGAAACAGGTGAATTACCCCTACTGGTAGGTACTCACGCTTTAATTCAAGACCCAGTAAACTTTCACAAACTCGGTTTAGTAGTAATTGATGAACAGCATCGTTTTGGAGTGCATCAACGGGCGCGCTTACTTTCTAAAGGTGAGCAACCTCATGTATTAACCATGACTGCGACACCAATTCCACGCACTCTAGCACTAACTTTACATGGAGATTTAGATGTTAGTCAGATTGATGAATTACCACCAGGAAGACAAGCAATTCATACAACTGCGCTAACAGGTAAAGAACGCAACAATGCTTATGATTTGATTCGCCGTGAAATAGCGCAAGGACGACAAGTTTATGTTGTTTTACCGTTAATTGAAGAATCAGAAAAGCTAGATTTAAGATCAGCAGTTGATGAACATCAACATCTCTCAGAAAGTATCTTTCCTGAATTTCAAGTAGGGCTTTTGCATGGTCGCATGAGTTCTGCTGAAAAAGATGAAGTAATTAATGCTTTCCGTGACAACAAAATTCAAATAATAGTTTCTACTACTGTTATTGAAGTTGGTGTAGACGTACCCAATGCAACAGTAATGATGATTGAAAATGCGGAACGTTTTGGTTTATCTCAATTGCACCAGTTACGAGGGCGCGTTGGTCGTGGTTCTCACCGTTCATACTGTTTATTAATGAGTAGCAGTACAACCCCAGATGCACGTCAACGTTTGAATGTTTTAGAACAATCGCAAGACGGCTTTTTTATTGCTGAAATGGATATGCGGTTGCGTGGCCCTGGTGAAGTTTTGGGTACTCGTCAATCTGGGTTAGCAGATTTTGCTTTAGCTAGTTTGGTGGAAGATCAAGAAGTATTAGAAATAGCAAGAGATGCAGCAGAAAAAATTATTCTGAGGGATGGAAATTTAGAAAAATTGCCCTTGTTGCAAACTGAGTTAGAGTATCGTTATCAAAAATTAATGGGTGGAGCAATTTTGACCTAATGAACAGTTAACAAGATATATAAACAGTTTAAAAATTATAGGTTGAAATAATTGACCTTGAGTAATTATCTGCGTTTAGCTGTGGTTTAAAATCTCTTTAATTTATTTTTAGAGACTTTTTCAGTGCGATCGCTAATCTTAAATTTGACTTGCCTACAAAAATGTGGTTGCACACTACCAGATTAGAGATGGAAAATTCAACAGTATAAACTCTGCTCTGGTTTGTAACGATCCCCGCAGGTTTACTCTTGACTAATCAACCATTATGTTTGGTATTGCATATATCGCCTAGCTATAGAATAATGCAGTTGGTCTACTCTCAGGTCAAACCCAAATATTCGTGCAATCTCAACTTCTTAAAATTACAGATTCAACAGAATCCTTAGATCCACCCTTTACTCTTCAGCAAGTCAAAGCGGCAATTCCCGCATATTGCTTTGAACCATCCACTTGGAAATCGCTATCATACTTTTTTCTGGATGTCTCAATTATTGGTATCCTGTATGCTATCGCCAACTACCTAGACTCTTGGTTCTTCTGGCCAATTTTTTGGTTAATGCAAGGAACCATGTTTTGGGCATTATTTGTAGTTGGACACGACTGCGGTCATGGTTCATTTTCTAAAAAGAAATGGGTTAATAATTTAATCGGGCATTTGTCCCATACACCCATACTTGTTCCTTTTCACGGTTGGCGCATTAGCCACAGAACCCACCACAACAATACAGGCAATATTGATACCGACGAAAGCTGGTATCCCGTTACAGAAACCAAGTATAACCAAATGGTTTGGTGGGAAAAGTTACTCCGCTTCGGTATAACCTTGCTATTTGCTTATCCTCTTTATCTGTTTAAACGTTCTCCTGGAAGAGAAGCTGCATCTCACTTTAACCCCAGTAGCCCTTTGTTCCGCCCCTCAGAAAAATGGGATGTCATCACCAGTACTATCTGGTGGACTGCAATGGTAGTTTTACTAGGGTTTCTCACTTACCAATGGGGCTGGATGTGGTTATTGAAGAACTACCTAGTACCCTACATGATTTTTGTAGTCTGGTTAGACTTCGTAACATTCTTACATCACACTGATCCAGAAATTCCTTGGTATCGTGGGAAAGACTGGTATTTCCTTAAAGGTGCCTTATCCACAATTGATCACGATTATGGGTTTATTAATAATATCCACCATAATATCGGCACCCATGTGGCTCATCACATTTTCCTAAATATGCCTCACTATCATCTAAAGACAGCAACAGAGGCAATCAAACCAATTTTAGGAGATTACTACCGCAAATCGGATAAGTCAATCTTCCAAGCCTTTTGGCATTCCTTCAAAACTTGCCATTTCGTAGCAGATACAGGTAGTAAAATTTACTATCAATCACAAACAAAACTGTAAGTAATACTATCTCGACATATCCTAACGTTTAACTTCTGTTATTACTTGCTAATTAGCCATCCTCTGGTTTCAACCCCAGGATGGCTTTTTACTTAAATGTTTACTACACAAGGGCTGCAAACTGAGCAACGATCAAATTGTAAACTTATGTTAAGCAGTCTTTACTTTAATTACCCATGTCTCGCCGAATCTTTATTCGCACCCTGTTAGCTTGCTGTCTTGCCTTAGTTACCTGGTTTAACTTTGCCCCAAATGCTGCCGCGCTAGGTGGGAAACTACCTACCATCAACAAACCTGCACCAGAATTTACCCTACCGACTAATACTGGCAATGGCAAAGTTTTTCTTGCTGATTATCGGGGTAAGTGGGTTGTACTTTACTTTTATCCCAAGGATTTTACATCTGGGTGTACTATCGAAGCTCGAAAATTTCAGCAAGACTTACCTAAATACATCAATAAAAATGCTCAAGTTATTGGTGTTAGTGCTGATTCAGTAGATTCTCATGCAAAATTCTGTGATTCTGAAGGTTTAAAATTTCCCTTGTTAGCTGATAGCGATGGAAAAGTTAGCAAAGCTTATGGTTCGTGGATTGGCTTTGTTTCCATGCGTCATACTTTTATCATTGATCCCAATGGTGTTTTGCGGGAAACTTATACTGGAGTTAACCCAGTGATTCACAGTAATGAAGTTTTAGCGCGTCTAGACGAATTGAAAGCAACTGCATCATAATCCAAGTTTCTTAAGTAATAAATAATATCAAAATTGAGATTTTTTGTTACTTACAAAACAACTGGTGGACATTATATGCCCACCAGTAAAAAAGCTTTATCCTGAAGTTTTAAAAATTATATTCCCTTAAAACGCGGCAAATCAAAAGTTGCATTAACGTCTGTAAGTTGAAGTAACTTCAGGTTCACGGTAGCGAACAGGTTGTTCCTTTTTCTTCGCCAAACCTGCCAAGCCTGCCAAACCTAGTAAACCTAGCCAGCCCCAATCAAAGTCGCGATCGCCAGTGCTTTCAGTTTGAGTAGTAGAATCTTGAGTAGTGGTACCATAATTGCCACTGCCAGAAGTAGTACCTTCAGTTTGAGCAGATGCAGGGTGATTTAAAGGTAACATGGATACACTAGCTGCAATTACACTAGCTGCAATAACCTTAGATACGTTAGAAAATTTCATGATTGTTTCTCCTTTGAACTTTCTTAACAATATCTAGTTTTGATTAGTTATAGATCCGTCTATGGCTGTAAAATTACTTTTGACACTTTTATCACTGAAGAGACATAAAATCTTTAATTTAGAGGAAGTTTTTACACCCTTAGTGGTATGTATTTTTCTTGCTTACTACGCTTCAAAAGCTATCTAATAAAAAATATTTGATTTATAGTCGTTATGCACAAGTTGCTTGAGTAGTTTTGCTATTTTTTTGTCTAGCTTAATCAATAACTAACTACATACACTACTGAAAATCTAGTTTGCTCTAAGTAAATAACAGTAGTTGATTGTTATCGGTAGTACAACAAAAATAGTAAGCTAATATACATTCTATCTGTAGAAAGGCAGAGTTAAGTTTTTTGCCCATAGTTGGCCGCCTTGTTATTAGCTGAGAAAAATTACAAACAACCAACTACAACAGTGAAGGTAATCCATATATCAAACACTTTATTACCTTGTTTTGGTCGAAGCTAGTTCATAGTTTGATAAATTTTCAAGAATAGCTTGTAATTAACGCCTATCTTAAGAAAGAATTTTTATAAGTTTGAGTAATATATTACCAGGAGAGGATTTTAAATGAATATACACCCGACTGCCGTAGTTGCAGATGGTGTCAAGCTAGGCAAGGACGTGACAATTGGGGCTTTCTCCTACATTGATAACGATGTTGAAATTGGAGACGGTTGTGTAATTAACTCCCACGTTACTATTCTGCCTTACACATCACTAGGAAAAGGTTGTCGGGTTCATGCAGGTGCTGTACTAGGAGACTTACCGCAGGATTTGGCATATAAAGATGAACAAAGCTTTGTCAAAATTGGTGAAAATTGCGTAATCCGCGAAGGAGTCACCATTCATCGTGGGACTAAATTAGGCACAGTTACAAGTGTGGGTAACAATTGCTTACTCATGGCTTTTAGCCATGTAGCACATAATGTCCAAGTAGGCAATAGGGTAATTATTGCTAATGGCGCACTATTAGCTGGATATGTTCAGGTAGGTGATCAAGCTTTTATAAGTGGTAACTGCTTGGTACATCAGTTTACTCGCGTCGGTAGACTTGCAATGCTGTCGGGAGGATGTGCGGTACATAAAGATGTATTGCCATTTTGTACAACTCGCAGCGTTAGCCTCAATAAAATTATGGGTCTTAATGTGGTGGGAATGCAACGGGCAGGATTAAGTTCTGAGGAGCGATTAACACTTAAACGAGCTTTTAAAGTTTTGTATCAGTCTAAATTAACTTTACCAAAGGCTGTAGCCAGGTTAGAGGAAGAATTTGATTCGCCACTGGTGACAGAGGTATGTGAGTTTATCAAGTCCTCTCAACGAGGTATCTGCACTTATATAAGTAAGCGTCAGAATGAAAGTTAAATTTTGAATTTTGATTGTTAGTGTGGCTGAAAGTGTAATTTTTGTCTTTTGGCAAAGTTATGCTAACAGCCACATCTTGATTGTGCGATCGCAAAAATAAAATTTGAAGCGCGTTAAAAAGCCCTTAAGCTACTCTAAAAGTGTTATTGGTAGATCCAAAGCTGCTATGAGCGTTGTAATTTCAGACGAAACACTTCAAACATCTCAAGTTACTCCAAGGGGAGATTTGATATGATTGACGCGATGAAATCACCTAAAAAAGTTCTGCACGATTGGATTACTGCATACAATACTCGTGACCCTTACGCCCTGATT
Source organism: Oculatellaceae cyanobacterium (assembly GCA_036702875.1). Classification (GTDB taxonomy): domain Bacteria; phylum Cyanobacteriota; class Cyanobacteriia; order Cyanobacteriales; family PCC-9333; genus Crinalium. The sequence continues at coordinate 25,081 of DATNQB010000011.1, forward strand.
GAGCTTTATCACGATGACGCTGTAAACCATCAGGTAGCCTTTGGCTCTCCCCTTCAAGGGCGCGAGGCTCTGCTAGAGAGCTTTATTGCCTTCTTCAAAGCCTTTCCCGACAACTACACCCATCCAGAAAATTTGTTTGAGGAAGGTGAGTGGGCGATGATTGAGTGGAGTGGAGGTGGTACGTTTTTGGGTGAACTTGGCGGCTATGCACCAACAGGTAAAAGCTTCACATTACAAGGATGTGGCTTCTTCCATATCGTTGATGGCAAAATCCGTTTCCAGCGTGGTTATATTGATAAGCACTCTTGGTTTACGCAGATTGGTTTGCCGATTTCATAGTATTTTTGTTGCTGCACAACAAAAGCGTTATCTGATTATAGGAATCGCTTAGAACTAAATTAGAGTATTCGCGAGTTTTCCCCCTACTAGCTGAGGCGATCGCATTACTAACCCAGTATTGTTGTCACTGTTGCCCAATAGTATTGGAAATTGACAGATAATGACGAATATTACTGTTCATGGAACTCCTATCAGTACTTATGTTCGTACTGTGCGGTTGTTGCTTGAGGAAGCAGGTGCAGACTATAACCTCAAAGAGGTTGGTATTTCAGGGGGCGACAAGCGCCCCCAAAGCCTGATGTGCTTTGCACATCAGGGTTCAGCCCTTATCAAAAAACTGTCAGCTTATTGACAACAAGCTCTCTATAGAGAAAAAAGTATCAAACTGTGATAAAAAAGAACGG
>DATNQB010000012.1 GCA_036702875.1 Oculatellaceae cyanobacterium
AACGTATTTCCTATACCTCAGTTGTCTTTAGGATTTCCCAGGCTGATTTCTTTGATGAATTTCTTCCCTAACCCTATGCGACAGATTGAGTTTAAACCGGATTATCACTTTTCCTCTGCTTAAAGTGACAGAAGAGCGATATCAGTGAAGTTTGGCGGGTCAAGACTGTGGCAGCAACTTTGTATCCTGCAACAGCAATTTCCAGATTGATAGCTCGGTTACCCAACGAAAATTCCTGAATTAGTTTACTGAAATCAGCGATGTAGGCGGCAATCATCTCTGCTTGCTCTAGCTCTTTTCCTGGTAGTACATACATTGCCCAGCCTCGCAACATCTGAGCAAAGTTATCATTTAGTAAGCCTAGGTTGGCTTTCAATAGTGGGTACACGCGTTGTAGGTCGCCATTACTGTTTTCAATCGCCTGTAGTACCTCTATCCAAAAAGCGGCAAATTGGAGGCGAGGGGTGAAAATTTGCAGGCTCCGGGCGGCTTCGCGATTACCTTTTTGTGCCATCACTACCGCCACCTGTTTCATTACTTTTAATAACCCAGCATCAACCAGATCCCAATTGACATTCAAAATCTGTTCTCGCTCACTGGGGCAATTCAGCAGCGCATAGATTAGATTCAGATAGGCTTTGCGGCGTTCTTCGTTCATATTCAGCCATCAAGGTGTAGGGGCGAAGTTATCTGGGCTGTCGGTAAGAACGATAATTCCGTGTACATGATTGGGCATGACTACAAAAGCATCCAATTCAATTAATGGAAAATGATGAGGTAAACTTTTCCAAACAAATTGAACTGTTGCACCAACGAGATTTAGGTGCATAACACCATCCTTAATTTCTCCTAGCAAACACTGCTTTTGATGACAACAAATCGTGAAATAGTATGCACCTTCTTGTGTATGGTCATATCCTTTAAGGCGAATTGAGCGACGATGATGTTTTTCTGGGTTATAGTTCATATTCATCCTTGGATACAACCCACAGATTAGTTCATGGGCAAGGCAGCGATTGCTAAATAGATTATTATTGCCCAACCCAAAAAATAGGCGATAGAAAAAGATACAGCGATCGCCCACTCTTTCATAACTTCCATTAAATCTTCGATTAAAACATCAAAGGTTTGAGCTTACTTCAACTGCTCAATTAAGCGATCGCACACCCGCAAAGCATTAGCAATCACCGTTAAGCTGGGACTCACACTAGCATGAGATGGGAAAAAACTGCTGTCTACGACATAGAGATTATGTACTTTGTTTGATTTAAATCAAACTATTCAAACAATGAGTGCGTTATTGTGGAGGTTATAAAACTCGACTAACAACCGGAATTGAAGAGAGTCGCTGCTCCCCCAATCGCTCACCCAAAATATGCAAATCCCTTTGAGCGATTGAGTGGGAACGTCCCCGACTTGACGTTATATCTGTTTAAAATCCGCTGTAACCGCTCTTCAGAGTAACAAGGCAGCGATACTGTGTACCAGTCAGTTAAATTTTTAGAACCTTTGCTACTGTTGCATTTGGCACAGGCTGGCACTAGGTTGACCCATGAATTAATACCTCCTTGTGACGAAGCTATTACATGGTCTAGGGTTAGGCGTTTAGACTTGGAACCACAGTAGGCACAGCGATAATTAAACTCTGATTTAATCGCCTCTTTTACTAAAGCTTTTACGCTTCTGTGCCTAACGAAATCGAAAATTTGCTGCATTCGGCAATCCGGTTTAGTCAAGAAAAAATTGATATTCTTACAAGTATGCGTGAAAAGTTTACAAGAGCGCATACACAAAAGAGCTTCATGCAGAGTTTGAGAAAAATTTTATGAAGGTTTCTGTACCTTTTGTTAACGCAGAGAAAGGGCTTGTGTCTAGTTTTGCTTTTAAGGCAGTTGTAGCGGTTTCTATGCTGTCAAATTCTCGTCTATCATTTTTAATAATCCACTTACCAAATATGGAAGTTTTTTAATACCACCGATTTGATTCAAATTTCAGACGGTGAACACTTGATATAACGAACCTTTTGACAACAACCATCACTCAAGCTAAATAGGAAACCCAATCTTTCAAGGCATCTGGAGAACCGTACCAAGTTCCAGGCGACTTGGGAGAATGTTTAACTCCCTCTATAGTTAGATTAATTGCTCCATCAAGATGAGCGGCTTCAATAGGTGTAATACCATCTCCCCAAGTATCCCCGCGCCCACAGGTTAATTTATAACTGCTGTAGGCTAACCAACTACCTCGCCGCCTAGCACCAAAAATAGATTTACCCGCGACGCAAACATAACGCAGGTTGGGGTAAAAAGCGCCTGGATAGTTGAGTTTAACAAAATCTAAATTTTTGCGTGTCCAACGTTCACCGCTAATATGGGGAGTTCCGAGAGTTACTAACGTGGCAATATTAGGGTGAGCGTGCCATAAGCCAGCATCTTCTGTGACATCCCCATGAATACAATAGGGTTGTTCTCCTATATAAATTCGTGAAATCCAACCACCAGCAGAGTGACCAATCAAGTTAATCTGGGAAGCGTTGTATTTTTGCATAACTTGTTTTACCGTTTGGTCAAGTTGTCGCAAAATTGGTATCATCGACCGACCACCCACTGTCGGAAACCAATCGCGCGATCGCAATGGTACTGTCACAGTGGGGAAACCCAACTGTTCTAAAGATTGTTCTAGGGAACGGTAGGCGATCGCACCTTCCAAATAACCAGGCAAAATGACGGTTGGTAACACGATGAATAAACTTTATTTAAATTGTGGATTGTAGATTCTATTGTGCAAACAGGCAAGCTTTACGGTATCGGCGTTGGCCCAGGCGACCCAGAATTAATTACTTTTAAGGGACTCAAGATTTTACAAGGAGTGCCTATTGTTGCTTTTCCGGCTGGGGTGAATGGTAAACCAGGTCTGGCACAGCAAATTGTAGATCGTTGGTTAGTTCCTCACCAAGTACAACTAAGTTTAAATTTTCCTTATGTACATGACACCGCAGTACTAACTCAAGCTTGGCAAAATTCCGCAGGGCAAATTTGGGAATATCTTAAATTAGGTCAAGATGTTGCTTTTGTAGCAGAAGGCGATATTAGCTTTTATAGTACTTTTACTTATTTAGCTCAGACATTACAAGAGCTATATCCTGAAGCAGTAGTTGAAGCAGTACCAGGCATTTGTTCACCATTAGCTGCTGTAGCGGCATTAGGAGTGCCGTTAACCATTCGTGACCAACGCTTAGTGGTGTTACCTGCACTATATACAGTAAGCGAGCTAGAAGCCGTTTTAGAGTGGGCAGATGTAGTAGTGTTGATGAAGGTAAGTTCTGTCTACGAAGATGTTTGGCAGGTGTTGAAGCAACATGATTTGCTAGAGCGTAGTTGGATAGTAGAGCGGGCAACATTACCAGAGCAAGTGATTTATGCTGGATTAAGCGATCGCCCTAATTTAAAATTGCCTTACTTTTCTTTATTAATTGTCCAAGTTAGAACATCAGTGAATTCTGACACTAATATAAAAGCGGGATAGATTTTTTAGATCTGATTCCGAATTGCGATCGCAGCAGTGAATAACTCTACCTGCTATGTCTTATTTTCCTTCGAGCCAAAACTTACCTGAATTGCTGCTAAATCCTAGTGCGATCGCGGTAGTAGTTTCCATCGGCATTCACGGCTTATTAGCCCTGAGTTTACCTACTTTATCCGCTGATTCTAAAGAAGAAGAACAGAATATACGCAGAAGTGTTGAAGTAGTAGCATTAACACCAACAGAACAAGCTCGCCTGCCCCAAACAACATCCCTACCACCATTAACTACCAATACACAACCCTTACCGCTTACACCCCCATTAACCTCATTACCTGTCGTTCCATTGCTACCGCCTTCAGGCAATTATTCTTCTAATATTCCCCTCATCCGCCTCCCACCAATATCTAGAAATGACACTCTGCCACCAGTTTCGCCCTTACGTCCAAGACCATTAATAATACAAATCCCCCAAGAAAGAAGGTTGCAGCCTAGAAGACAATTCAAAATTGATGATCGACCATTCTTTGCTAACCGAGAATTTCCTCAACCAGACGTAAGGGAAACTGAAGCACCTCGTTCAGAAAATAGTGAACCTAAGACAGAAGTACAACCTGATAATTCATCTCAACCACAAGTTATAGATACCACTCCAGAACCGCAAAGCACCCCAGAACCAACACCAGTAGCACAGCAGCCACAACCAGAACCCCAAGCAAGTATTGATCCGTCACAGCAGCAGATTACTCGCGACGAAACGGGTACAAGTGACGAGGCTGGACGCAACAATCTTATTGCTTGGGCAACTAAAACTCGTAATCCACAAGACCAAGACTTAGGGCAAAGTTTTGTTGATTTGTTAGAAAAATTGCGGAAGGGAGAAGCCCCAATAATTAGCCTTAGTCCCGCTTATCCAAAAGCAGCCTGCCCAAATAAGCTGGCTGGCGCTGCTGTTATGGGTGTATTAGTTGATGCTAAGGGACAACTAGCTGAAGAACCATTCTTAATCAAAAGTTCTGGTTACGCTATTTTTAATCAAATAGCACAGGAGGCGCTGAAAGTTTACCAGTTTCAAAACAATATTGGTAAAACACAACCTTACATAGTTGATGTCAAATTTGAATACGACAGCAAATTATGTTCTGAACCAACGCCTAGCCCAACACCAACACAGTAAAACTTACGCAAATTTTAGATTAATACACCACCTGTAGGGGCGGGTTCACCAAAAGTATCCTACAACAATCTCACTTAAACCCGCCTAGGCAAATTGTAACTGCGTAAGTTCTCTACAATTTTAAGCTTTAGGTTTTGAAGTTGGTTTTCCTTCAAAATTTAAAGTAAAAAACCGATAAGTCCTGAATTGTTTGTATATTTCTCCCTTGCGATTAATTGCTAAATCAGTATTAGGAAAATCGCTCTTAGTAAGTTTTGTGATTAACTTCACACTACCTAATTGTTTATCGGGGTAAGGTAAGCCTTGTCTATCAAGGATAACTGGAAGAATTTTTCCAGACACAAAATTACCCTTAGAGTTTAGCTTTACCTGTAAAACAAGTGATTTCGCTAAGTCTCCTGCTGTGGATAAAGTTCTGTAACCTACAAAATTACCTAGAGAATAAGCAATCATTTTTCCTTTATATAATTCCATTGCTCTGACAATGTGTGGCCCATGTCCTAATACCAAATCTGCACCATTGTCAATGAGAGTGCGGGAAAAGAGAACCATATTGCCTCGGTTCTCTCCGTGGAAATTCTCTTGTTTATTTTTTACCCGCATTGCATCTGTTCCTTCAGCACCGCCATGAACTGATATCACGACAATCTTGGCGTTTTGTTTTGCTTCTAAAACAAGTGCTTTTGCAGCCTCTAAATCATTTAAAGAATTATGAACATCTAGAGAACTAAACCCAATAAAAGCAATTGGAATATCTTTTACTTTCTTGTAAACAATTTCATTTTTCTTGCCAACAGGTTTCATGCCTGCACGTTCGATAGTTTTCATTGTGTCAGTAAAACCAACTTGAGAAAAATCTAAAGAATGGTTATTGGCAACACTCAAAATATCAAACCCTGTTTTTTTAAAAACATTCGCAAATGTTGGTGGTGTCCTGAAAGCAAATACCATTGGACGACTCGTATCTTTGCCAACTCTAGAAGAATTAGTGAACGTACTTTCAAAATTTCCAAATAAAATATCAGCCCCATCCAAAGATTTTTTGACTTTTTCAAAAATTTTGTTCTTGTCTGGTAATCGGTTATTGGGAAAATTTGTACCAGGAACGATATCACCTACCGCTTTGATAGTAATGTAACCGTCATTTTTTGACGATCGCGGTTTAGAACTTGGGCCAGTGTTAGAATTTTCAGGAGGACTAATAGCTGGTTTTTGCTCAGTTGCAGGTGTTTTAGTTGGCTGGGATTTTGGCGCATCAACAGTATTTTTTTCAGATTGCTTTTCTGGTAAAGAAGGCTGAGAAGTACTTTGAGGAGTTGATGTTGTGTCTGGTTTTGGAGTTTTAGATGGTACTGAAGGTTGAAGTTTAGGATTTCTATCAGGTTTTTCTTCGCTTGGAGATGTCCAAGAAGAGTTAGGTTGTGAAGATTTATCGGCTGCTGGCAAATCGTCAGATGATTTTTTATCCTGGGCAGAATTATCAGTAGGATTAGGTTCTAATTTTTGCTTAATTGCTTCAGAATTCTGGTCAGGTTTATCATCCGGTGAAGATTGAGGGGGAGACTTAGTTTTTGATGATTTATCAGTTGTCACTGAGGTATCAGCAGATTTTTCTTTTGTCGAAGTTTCAGATTTACTCTGGCTGGCTGGAGATACTGGTGTTGATGTAGCAGGAACAGTAGATTTTTCGTTTTTAGAAGATTTCGTAGTGGGTTTAGGAGTTACAGATGATTTATTAGGTTCAGCTTCAGAACGTTGTGTAGTTTGTTCAGAAGTAGAGACTTTTTTATCTAATTCGGCATCAATAGAAGATGTATCCTGAGAAGAAGATTTAGAGACAGACTTGGTTGTTAATGATTGAGTTTTTGATTCTGAAGGCTTATCTGATTTTGTCTTGATTTCAGGCGTAGAATTAGATGACTTCTTGTTTGATTTATTTTTTTTATTTGAATTTTTCTTTTCAGTTGATTGAGCTTGTGAGGGCTTGATTTCAGGCGGTTTAGCAGGTTTTTTCGATTTAGAAGCAGATTTATCTGGTTTTTCGGCGAATTTAGACTGTTTAACAGGTTTTTCGGATTTAGAAAAAGATTTATTGTTTTTTTCAGCAGAATTATCGGATTTTTCTGATAACTTAGGCTGTTCAGCCGATGACGGTTTAACTTCCGACTGTTTAGCAGGCTTTTCTGATTTAGAAAAAGATTTATTATTTTTTTCATTTTCAGTGGAAGTATCGGATGTTTCTGCTAATTTAGGCTGTTCAGTAGATGAAGATTTGTTTTCAGACTTTTCAATATTTTTTTCGGATTTAGAAAAAGATTTATTATCTTTTTCAGCAGAAGTATCTGCTTTGTCTTTTAAGTTAAATTTATCAGAAGGCGTTGAAAGTGAAAACGGATTGCTTGTTTCTGTAAATAAATTTTGTAAGTCAACTGTTGTCTCTGTTTTAGCATTATTATTTATTAATATATCTGGTTGAGATTTTACTACCAAGCTCCATGTGCCAACCCAAAAACAGCTAATAGAACTTAATAATAGTAACGATAAGTTAGTTGTATAGGTGGTTGCTTTTGATTTTGGCTGCTGCCTACTTTTGCCAAACCAACTTTGTATGAAGCTGGGGCGGGAATTCGGTATTTGGTTTAACTCAAATGTTTGAGTCCAAATGTGATCTGCTTGGTTGTTTTTTCGCCCATAAACCTGAACGGTTTTAAGCGATTTAGTTTGTAAATGGTTTAGCTGATTGTTAATTAACTTGATACAGTAAGATTGTTCAGGTGTTTCAGCAGATACCAGCACAACGTAGAGGCAAGTATCATGGCGGTAGCACTGTACGGTTATATTTTCGCTATTTAAAGCCTGGTTGATGATGGTTGAAAGCGCTTGTTCGTTGCCGTTTTCGGCTAAGGTAAAAAGTTCTTGCATATACCTGATTTATTTCCTCACGCTACGAGAGTGTTTAAATGATACGCCTGAATAATGCTAACCCCAATTAGGTGAAATTATGATTGATTCAGCTAGTTGAGGACTTAGAAAGGGTAATCTACGTTAAGTAGAATAACCTAAAAACCTCAAACTAAAACCCCGTCTCCAACTTCTCAGTGTCTATGGGTAGGGGAAAAAGTTTGATGTTGAATTAGGTTAACCTACTTATCACCAGATTTTAAGGCTATTTGGAAATTAGTTTATTATCAAGTTTGGAGATTTATATTGTTATGAAAGACAACGTGAGTGTTAATGTCGTGAGGATACCACGTCGGTTATTGGTGACAGGTGGCGCAGGGTTTATTGGCGCAAATTTTGTCCATCACTGGTGCGATCGCTATCCCGATGACCGTATAGTGGTTCTAGATGCCCTGACATACGCTGGTAATCAGGCTAATTTAAAGGGTTTGGAGGGAAGGGACAATTTTCACTTTGTGCAGGGAAATATCTGCGATCGCGCCCTCATAGACGAATTACTATCTACAGAAAACCTTAATACAATTGCCCACTTTGCGGCTGAATCTCACGTTGATCGCTCAATTTTAGCACCAGACGCATTTATACAAACTAACGTTGTCGGCACATTAACCCTACTAGAAGCTTTTAAAAAACACTGGCAAACACTGCAAAATCCTGATACAACTAGCAGCGAACAACATCCAGTATTTTTGCACGTTTCTACTGATGAAGTCTACGGCAGTCTAACACCAGATGCCCCAGCATTTACAGAAACCACACCTTACGCACCTAATAGTCCTTATTCTGCTTCTAAAGCTGGTAGCGATCATTTAGTACGTGCCTATTACCACACCTACGGTTTACCAACAATTATCACTAATTGCTCTAATAATTATGGCCCTTATCACTTTCCTGAAAAGTTAATCCCTTTGATGTGCATCAATATATTAATGGGTAAACCATTACCTGTTTACGGAGATGGTCAAAATGTCAGGGATTGGTTATATGTTGGCGATCATTGTGCAGCTTTAGATGTAGTTATCCATAAAGGTTTACCAGGACAAACTTATAATATCGGTGGCAATAACGAAGTTAAGAATATTGATTTAGTAACAACTCTTTGTCAATTAATGGATGATGCGGATATAAAATTGCCTGTGCGTCCTGCTAGTGAGTTAATTACTTTTGTAAAAGATAGACTGGGACACGATCGCCGTTATGCGATTAATGCTACAAAAATTAAAACAGAATTGGGATGGAGTCCTTCTGTAACAGTGGAAGAAGGTTTGCGTAAAACTGTGGAGTGGTATCTCAATAACCGTGATTGGTGGGAACCATTGTTATCACCAGAATATCAGGCTTATTATCAGCAAGTTTATGCTTCTTAATTAGATTTGGGATATTAAGGCGGGTAATTACCGCCTTAGTTTTTTAACGCAAAGATCGCAGAGGTATACGCAAAGATCGCAAAGGTAAAATCTTTATCAGAGTCAGTTTTTATGCACCTACTCCCATCTGCCATGTTGTAACTAAGAAGACTACCACAGCAGCGATCGCTAATACTCCCTGAATCAACCGCCCAACCACCGTACCTACCACAATACCAACACCCGCTTTAAAAGATTGCTTTAGTCTAGGCTCAAATTCCAACTCTCGTCTATAAATAAACTCTCCCACAATTGCACCCAACAATGGCCCAAGCACAATACCTAATAATGGGCCTCCAATAGGTAAAGCTGGCAATAAGCCGAAAAATCCCAAAAATAAGCCTACTACTGCCCCTATTTGTCCCCAATTACTCGCTCCAGCTTGTTTTGCTCCCCAATAGGTAGCTAAAAAATCAATGCCGATACTGAGCAGTAAGACTACAACGGCGACTCCTAGAGGCAAACCTACGGTACTAAAACCGTTAACTGCCCCCCAGATAATAATTGCCCCGACAATCAAGCTAGAACCAGGAATCCCTGGAATTACAGCACCAATCACACCAACAACCATGACGGCAACTAGCAGCCAGTAGATAACAGTTAAACTCATGAATTGCGTATACCTATAGTTTTATTAGAGATAGGGGATTTTTCTTTCTTCACGTCTTGCAGCATTGCTTCGCAGTATAAACTTTAAGCTGACAACACCTGCTCAACACTTAAAGCTAGTTCGGGAAAAGTTTGAGAAACTATTCGCTGGCTCCCACTAAACTGTTTAACCTGATAACTTTCATTAACCAATACGCAAACACTTACTTGATTTTTTATTGGGTCAACAATCCAGTATTCAGGAATGCCTATAGTTTGATATTCCGTGAATTTGCGGTTATAGTCGCGGTCAATAGATTCGGGACTGACAACTTCTACCGTTAGTATAGGTGGAGTCTTAAGGATAGCCGTTGAGTTTTCAATCTCGCGTGCTTGGTCGTTAGTAATTACACAAACATCAGGCTTTCTGCCTTGCCCTGTGGTTAGCACTTCCGTACCACTGGGACGAACTTGTAGAGGTAATCCTAATCTTTGGATTTCCAAGAAAAAGCGAATTAGTAGCATAGTGATAATCGCTTCGTGCTTACCAGTAGCAGGAGGCATTAACAGTAAATTCCCATCTTCAAATTCATAACGGTTATCAGTCCCGTCATTGTAAACTAAATACTGCTCAAAAGTTAGTTTTTTTGTTGTGCTTTGAAGCATGGCACTTTGCCTTTTAATTCTGCCTCTAGCCTAAGCTATAGCGGTTGGCGATCGCATTATGTACTCTTATAATCTTAAAGTAGCCCGCGCAGGCGAGCTTAGTCTGTATAGCCCCAAGCTTCAGCCTGCGGGCGTTTCTAAATAACTACTAAGAGTATTAGCTAATTTATCAGCAATCCCCTGTATCCAATTTTCATCTTGTTTTGTATAACTACGAGGCGCATTTGCTCCTAAAATTAACACACCTTCATTGCCAATTGGTTGACAGATTACGCCTTGGGTATTTTCTGGTAAATAATCAAATTCTATTCTGCCTGGATAAGCTTTCAAATCTACTAAATAAACAGGCTTTTGTTTATCTAAGACTCGCTGTAAAATTGCCCCTGGTTTAACATCGCGGTTGACACCTAAAACCCCACGCCGTAACAGTACTTTACCTTGATACAAAATAACAAGCGATCGCGTCACAGTATTAGTTAACAATAAATGCGATGCCCAAGCTAGTTCTGTTTTCACCGCATCTGGCAATGCCGGTGATAGTTCAAAGCCTTCTTCCCCAATTAAATCAACTGCATCGGGAGTGCGTGACTGCACCTGCTGCCACAATAAACCAGTCAAAATTAAGAATGCAGTAACAATCACGCCGACTGCATCAGAACGTGCCTGGGAATTTGTCAGTTCTGGTGTTAGCAAGCGGTTAATTAATAACAAAACGCCCGCTAAACTACCTGCAAACAATGGTAAACGTCGTAATACCTGATTTTGATCTGGTTTAGCCATAATTGAGCGATTAGCAATTAGCTGTTAGCTGTTAGCTTTTTGTTGGAAACACATTTACTTTATTCATAAATAATGCAACTAATCAATTAATTGAGCTAATCACTAATCGCTAATCACTAATTGCTAATCGCTAATCGCTTATTCATCAGGATCTATAATTCGTTGGAATAAATAGCCTGTACCCCTTGCTGTCAGAATCAACTCTGGATTACTCGGATCATCTTCCAACTTAGCCCGTAAGCGCGAAATATGGACATCCACCACCCGCGTATCTACGTGGCGTTCTGGAGTATAACCCCAAACTTCTTGCAAGATTTCTGAACGTGAAAATGGTTCCCCGGAACGACTAACTAACAATTCCAACAAGCTAAACTCCATCCCTGTTAGTCGGATGCGTTCATCGCCTTTGTAAACCTGCCGCTTGTTAGTGTCAATTTTAATATTCCCCACCAGGATGACACCGGAACTGGGAATGCCAGAGCCACCTATTTTGTCTACGCGCCGTAAAACTGAACGAATACGGGCTTCCAATTCTTTAGGAGAAAAAGGCTTAACAACGTAGTCATCTGCGCCTAGCTCTAAACCTGTGATGCGGTCTGCTACATCTCCTAAAGCAGTTAGCATAATGATGGGAACATCAGATTCTTTTCGCAATTCCTGACAGACACCATAGCCATCAAGCTTTGGCATCATCACATCCAAAACCACTAAATCAGGTTCAGATTTGCGAAAAGTCTCTAGGGCTTCCTCTCCATCGGCAGCAGTGACTACATCGTAGCCAATCATGGACAGTCGAGTTTCTAAGATCCGACGAATGCTGGCTTCATCGTCTACTACCAGGATTTTTTCTTTGTGGCTTTCCAAGCTCTTCAATGCTCCTAGTTTCTGTTGTTTCTGAACATTAATTTTTTATACCTTATCATTAACATATCACTGTCTTTAATTAATTTAAAAAGCTTGAAACCCTGATTGAATCAGCTTTTTAACGTTTCTTTACATTAACGTCTCTTAAATTTCTTTAACAATTCGGGATGGCAAAGCCAAAAACGTCTTATTTTTGTAACGCCTGCGGTGCAGAATCCTCACAATGGTTTGGTAAATGTCCTTCTTGTGGCACTTACAATTCTTTGGATGAGCAGGTCACTACAGCGCCAGGTAATTCTACTAGCCGCAATAGTTGGCAATCTCAACCACGAGGTAATAGTAAATCGCCAAAATCGCCTCAACCACGAGCTTCAATTAAATTTGCTGATATTACTGAAAGAGACCAACCCCGATGGTCATCGGGATACGGAGAACTAGACCGAGTACTCGGTGGTGGGATTGTGCCAGGTTCTCTAGTATTAATTGGTGGTGATCCTGGGATTGGTAAATCAACTTTATTACTTCAAGTAGCTAATGGTTTGTCCCAAAATTACCGTATCCTCTATGTATCTGGGGAAGAATCGGGGCAACAAATTAAACTAAGAGCTTCTCGCTTGGGTGTTGGTAATTCTGCTCAAGAAGATGTAATAGATCATGCTGTGTCATCTTCTGTTCATAACGTAAGTGAGAATGGTCACGTAACAATTGAAGCAGATATTAGCTTAAAAACCTCGTCTGAGATAGTTACTAAGCCTGCTACTAGCGATCCAAATTTGTATGCCTTGGCTGAAACAGATTTAGAAGAGATTCTGAAGGAATTGGAATCTTTAAAGCCTCATGTGGCGGTGATTGATAGTATTCAAACTGTTTACTTTTCAACTTTAACATCGGCTCCAGGTTCAGTATCTCAGGTGCGGGAATGTACTTCCGCTTTAATGCAGGTAGCGAAGCGGGAAGATATCACGCTGTTGATTGTAGGTCATGTTACTAAAGAAGGTGCGATCGCAGGGCCAAAAGTGCTGGAACATTTGGTTGATACAGTATTGTATTTTGAAGGCGATCGCTTTGCTTCTCATCGTCTGCTACGCTCGGTTAAAAACCGTTTTGGAGCTACCCACGAAATTGGCGTATTTGAAATGATTGATCGGGGTCTGCGAGAGGTATCAAACCCTTCAGAATTATTTTTAGGCAACCGCGATGATATGGCTCCTGGTACGTCAATTGTGGTTGCGTGTGAAGGTACTCGCCCAATTGTGGTAGAGTTGCAAGCTTTGGTAAGTCCAACTAGCTATTCTTCGCCGCGTCGTTCTACTACTGGCGTTGACTATAACCGACTACTACAAATTTTGGCAGTTTTAGAAAAACGAGTTGGTATTCCGCTATCGAAGTTGGATGTTTATGTTGCTTCCGCAGGTGGTTTAAATGTGGAAGAACCAGCAGTAGATTTAGGAATTGCGATCGCAGTTGTTGCTAGTTTTCGCGATCGCGTTGTTGATCCTAGTACTGTCTTAATTGGCGAAGTTGGTTTAGGTGGACAAATTCGTGCAGTTTCTCAAATGGAATTACGACTTAAAGAAGCTGCCAAATTAGGATTTAAACGCGCAATTATACCTAAAGGTCAAAATTTCCCTGACGTTGGGTTAGAAGTTATCCAAGTAGCAAAAGTAATTGATGCGATCGTTGCTGCTATCCCCATACAAAATAATATGGATGATGAGGAAGAGTACGGCGACTACGAGGAATAAAACCATCAATCAAATAATCAATTCCCCCCCCCTCTTTTTACGGAATGTGCGCGTAGCGTATTTATGGGAGGGTGTGGGTTTATCTTATGTGGCAAGAAATTATTTACACCTTTTGAATAAACTTTCGCCCTAACAACCCTTCGGGTTTAACCAACAACATAATAAACAAAATACCAAAAGCCACAGCATCTTTATAAGCAGAATAATCTGCCGGAACGAATGCTTCCACTAACCCAATAACTAACCCGCCCAACACTGCACCTGGAACACTTCCTAAACCTCCCAAAACAATTACTGCTAAACCTTTTAATCCGAAAGCAATCCCAAAATAAGGCCCCGCAATGCTCACGCTTGAACCTACTAATGTTCCTGCCAACCCAGCTAAAAAACTACTTACGAAAAAGGTAAGAACAATAAAAAAATCTGTGTTAATTCCTAGTAAACTAGCCGTAATTGGATCTTCTGCTACAGCTTTCATCGCCTTACCAAATTTAGTGCGATTAATAAAAAATGTCAAAATTACCAGAATTACTACTGATACCCCAAAAATAACTACTTGGACACTGCGAATCGGAATTGGTTTATCTAAGGTTCCAAAGTTGATGGCAGGAGGTAAATTACCATAAGTATTTGAAGGGAAAGTATAGTTTTCTGCTCCTACTAAATATTGGATTAAATTCACGATTACTAATGCTACACCCAAGCTAGAAACAACCGTGAGCAGCGAATCAGATTGTCTATTTCGTAAAGGACGAAAAGCGATTCTTTCAATTGCTACTCCTAGCAATCCAGCTATTGTACTTCCCAAAATTAAAGCTACTGCAAAGGGTAATTGTATGGGGAACTTGGCATTAGCTAGTAATCCGTTAAAACCAAATTGTCCCCCCATGAGCGCGTAGGTGAAATACGCACCAACAGTAAAAATTGCACCGTGAGCAAAATTAATAATGCCTAGAATAGAAAAAACTAGCGTATATCCTAATGCAAAAATTGCATAGACAGTACCAATTGATATCCCATTTAAGAATTGTTGTAAAAATAATGTTATATCCATTAGTAACAGTGACAACTAAGCTGTTGTGTTTCTAAGTTTTTTGTTTGAGGGGGAGAGGAGGGAGAAGGGAGGAGAGAGGGGAAGCGGTTTTGATAATTTTTCTCTCAATTACAAATCAATGCGCCTTAGCTTACTTGATAAACTCAAATTTACCATTATTCCCGTTAGAATCTACCTTTAATCGTGCAACGTAAAACTCTTTCTGAATCACATCACCTACTGGTGTAAAGGCAATTTCGCCTAAAGGGGTATCATACTTTTTAGTTAACAGTTGCTTGTTAAGTTGTGTGCGTAATTCAGCTAATGGCATTTTACTGACATCAGTTTTTTTATCCACATCTTGGAGGGCTTCTACAAATACTTGCACAGCAGCAAAACCTTGTCCGCTAAATTGAGGTGGTTCTTTCTTATATTGATTGACATAGGCAGTGCGGAACGCTTGATTAATTTCCCCAGGATGCTCAGGGCTATAAGCTTGAGCCACAAGAACGCCATCACAAAGATTTTTGCAAACAGAAAATATATTAGAGGTGTTAAAACCATTACCACCAATAATTAAACCTTTGTATCCCAGTTCGCGTAGTTGCTTGACTAAGTTACCGCCGTCTGTTGCTAGTCCAGAAATGATAATTAAATCAGGCTTAAGATTGATGGCATTAGTTGCTTGGGATTGAAAGTCTGTGTCAGTTGTTAAAAACTTTTGAACTGTTACCAAATCTAGTTTCTGATCTTTTACTGTCTGCTGAAAAATTTCTGTTTCTGACTTGTTAAAAGCGTCATTTTGTGCATAAAAAACAGCTACTTTTTTAATGTTGGGGTTAATCTTAAGTGCTGCCTTGACTGAGTTAGGAGCAACAATAGAAACTGGTGCTGAGACACGCGCTATGTAGTCGCCAATTTCTGGGATGCCTTTAGCTGTGTTGGATGGCCCAATTACGGGGACTTTGGAACGTTCGGCAATGGGGTCAGCACTAAATGCCTGCTGCGAGAGTGTGGGGCCAACTATACCAACTACTTTATTTTGAGTAATCAGGGTTTGAAATGCGTTGATTGTTCCTGCTTCATCTCCGCCAGTATCTTGAACAACCAATTTTATTGGTTTGCCGTCAATACCGCCTTTATCGTTAAAATATTTTTCAGCAATTTTCGCGCCAGCTACGCCTTCTTGACCTAGTAAGGCAACGTTGCTAGTTAAGGCTAAGGCAACACCAATAGGGATGCCAGTGGAGGAAGTATTGCTGGTGGAGGAGTTTGTTGTGGTTGTAGAGTTGTTAGTGTTACCACAGCTTGTTAGTAATAATGCTAAGACAAGTAACAGTCTAGAGGCACGAAGAGTAGGAATTTTCATAATCAACAAATAGATTTATGTCTATGGGTATATTTTATATGTCATCTGCCAGTACCCACAGTTAGCATATAAAGGTAGTTAGCAGCAAGTTTCTTACACTAAATAGTTTTCTAGGGAACCTGCTTAAGCCAATTGACCCAGAGACGGGTGCGATCGCTATTTCTTTAGACATTTTCAAAAACGAACCTAAAAGCCTTGTGCTGTTTGGCCTGAGATGTAATTTCTTGAGATATCTTTTTGCTATGTTCCTTTTGCCTACCTATCTCCTGTCTGCAATTAGTTTTTTGCACTGACATTGAGTTAATTTTTGACAAAATCTGGAAATTTCAGTAATTTCAATAGGTAGTTGGGGAATTCTAATATAAATACTTTAGGTAATTGCAGTATTTTATATACTGCTTTCATACTTCGTTAATCAAGAACTAGAAAAGAAAACCATAGCAGCAGAATTATTAGATAAATATCGAGAAACAACGCTGTTATATAATATTTCTCAAAAAATGACAGCTAGTTTAGATCTTAAAGAGGTAGCTGCCTTAGTTATTGATGAAGTTAAAAGATTAATTGCAGCAACTAGCGGCGCTGTAATATTGCTTAATGACATTAAAGGAAAGTTTGAAATTATAGCAGAATTTGGTGGACTAGAGTATGGTAAATTACCTTTAGAAATTGGCAAGGGAATTATTGGTGATATTATCTTAACAGGTAAAGGCTAAATAGTTAACGAGGTTTTATCCGACTCTAGAAAAATCGACAGGAAATCATTAATAAAATCGCTGATTTGTGTACCATTAAAAGCTAAAAATAAAATTATTGGTATAATTAAAATTGATTCTCATGATTTAGTTAATTATACAACAGAACATTTAAGAATATTAACTTTAGTAGCATCACAAGCAGCTTCGGCAATTGAAATTGCGATTCTTCACCGGAAACAATTACAAGAAAGCCGCAGAGAAGCGTTACTTTTTCAGTTATCTAAACAAATACATCAATCATTAGATCTTGAGGCTATTTTATCAACAACAGTCGAACAAGTTCGCAATTTATTGCAAATTGATCGCTGCTTATTTATTTGGTATCGCCCAGAAATTTTATGTATCAACTCTTGCTGTCCTATAAACTTAATGTTTTGGGATAATCAACCTGCTTGGGAAGTAGTTAATGAAGCGAAAGACCCAGTATTACATAGCCTGATGGGTTACTATCGCGGCAAAGAAATGGGGATTTTGACAGAAAAGCTTTTAAATAAAGAAATTATTTGTTGTGAAGAAATTAGAACTTTAAAAGACGCATCAATTCAACGGTTCTTAAAATCTGTAAAATTGAGAGCTTTTATCGCACTGCCTATCCAAACTCGTTCTGGGCAAATTGGTGTTTTAAGTTGCGGACATTCTGAAACAGCAAGAGTTTGGACTGAGGTTGAGTTACTACAAGCTGTAGCCGAACAATTAGCGATCGCACTTAACCAAGCAGAACTTTATTCTGAAGCTAGTACAACCGCCTTTATAGCTCAAAGCCAAGCCTAACAATTACAACAAACTTTACAAACATTGCAACAAACCCAAGCTAAACTGATTCAAAGTGAAAAAATGTCTAGCTTGGGTCAGTTAGTGGCAGGTGTTGCTCACGAAATTAATAACCCTGTTAATTTCATTGGTGGTAATCTTTCCCACGCCGATACATATACTCAAGATTTAATCCGACTCTTAGAACTTTATCAACAACACTATCCTCAACCCGTAGAGGAAATAATAAATCGAAGCTTTAGAAATGATTCAATCAGAAAAACCAGCATTAGTTTTCCTCGATGTGATGATGCCTAAAATGAGTGGTTTTGAAGTTTGTAATGTCGTCAAAAATGAGTTAAAAATGGATGATGTTTACATCATTATGTTGACGGCAAAAGGACAAGAATTTGAAAAACAAAAAGGTAATCAAGTTGGCGCAAATCTTTATATGACTAAACCCTTCGACCCCGATGAAGTTTTAGAAAAAGCCATAGATATTTTAGGTTTACCAAACAACGCATAAAATCAAACTCCCCTCCCTGCACGACGGGGAGGGGCTGAGGGTGGGGTTCTACTTTAAGCACTCACCAAATCTTTAACTCCCAAAAACTCTCTTACCTTTCTCAGATAAGTTTCCGCATCTTCCAACATCGGAAAATGAGCAGTATCAGGAATTTCAAAATACTCCACAAAATCATTTAAACTTGCAGCCTGTCTTCCCATTGCTGCTGGAATAATAATGTCATGTTCTCCAGCAACCAACAGTGTAGGAACTTTAATCTGAGCAAACTCACCAGGCATCACTTCCGCCGCTTTTTTACTAACAGAAGTAACCATAGTCCCTAAAGCCGCATTGCAATCAGCTAGTAAAAAATCCTCTAAAAAAGCACGACTAATATCACGAGGTAAAGAGCGATGTAAAAATCGCTGCATAAACATCTTATCCATGTAAGGCAATTGGTATAACCAACGCGGACGAAACTTAACAACGTAACCACCAAACTTATGAAAAGTGGTAAAAGATTTTTCGTCGTATTCAAAAATACCGCTACAAGTAAGAATCGCCTTTTCTACCCTTTCTGGATACAAATTCAGAAAAAAAGTTGCAACCGAAGCGCCCATTGAATGAGCATTAATATAAACTCGCTGAAGATTTAAAGCATCCAATAAACCAGCTAAATCTTCTGCATATTCTTCCATCTCATAAGTAAATTCTGCTGTTGTAGTAGGTGGATATTCTACCAAAGGCGATTCTGTCCCAGAAACCGCGCGAGAACGCCCAAATCCACGCATATCATATAACAGACAATCAAAAGAATCTGATAAAGCCTCAGCCGTGCTATTCCAGTAACGACTAGATCCACCCCAACCATGTAAAAATACCATCACTGGTTTATTCTCAGAGGTACGCTCTGCGGGAATCCATTCGTAGTAATGCTCAATGTCGCGAACTTGAATAAAAGCCATCTTAAAACTTTGATCTGCTAGTAAAGTTAAATTTCTCCTAACAAATTCTCATAATACACTTCTCTTAGAGCCTATCTTTCAAAAGGCTTAATCACTACACTGCTTGCGAAAATTAATTATTACATCTGAGTCCATCTGTGTTTATCTGTGTTCCATCTGTGGTTAATTCTCCAAAACTTGCTTACAAAACAGACTACTGAATATTATCTGCTTATAAAAAATTTTGTAGGAACTGGTTAATTTGCCAGTCTCACAACCAAACAAATCAAACAGTCCCTACACCAGAGAAATATTTAATTTATACCAACACCTAAGCCGATTCAGGCTTTGGTAACGAAGAAGGATGCACCAACAACTCCGCCGTCGAACGTTTTTCCACCATTTCCCGCGTAATTGTACAACGAGTCACATCCTTACGAGAAGGCAACTCATACATCACTTCCAGCATCAATTCTTCCACAATTCCCCGCAAAGCGCGTGCGCCTGTTTTCCGACGATAAGCTTCTTGTGCGATCGCCTTCAACGCATCCGCTTTAAAATCTAACTGGACATTATCCATCTTTAGCAGCTTTTGATATTGCTTCGCCAAAGCATTACGAGGTTCCGTCAAAATCTGAATCAATGCTTCTTCATCCAACGGATCAACCACCGCCACCACAGGTATCCGACCAATAAATTCTGGAATCAGCCCAAACTTTACTAAATCATCGGGTTCCATGTGTCGCAAAATATCTGCTGCGCGTTTTTCTCGTGGTTGCCCTTCCCCCGGTTGAATAAAGCCTATTGACTTTTTCCCCATTCTCTGTTCAACAATTTTTTCCAGACCCACAAACGCGCCACCGCAAATAAACATAATATTGCTGGTGTCAATCTGGATACAGTCTTGATAAGGGTGCTTGCGTCCCCCTTGAGGAGGAACATTAGCAACAGTGCCTTCTAGCATCTTTAGTAAAGCTTGCTGCACTCCCTCTCCAGAAACATCACGAGTAATTGAGGGATTTTCGCTCTTACGGGCAATCTTATCAATTTCATCTATATAAATAATTCCCCGTTGCGCTTCCTCGACATCGAAATCTGCTACCTGCAAAAGTCGTAGCAAAATATTCTCAACATCTTCTCCTACATACCCTGCTTCTGTCAGAGTAGTAGCATCAGCAACAGCAAAAGGCACATCTAAAATACTTGCCAATGTTTGTGCCAACAGCGTTTTACCGCAACCAGTAGGGCCCATCAACAGAATATTAGATTTTTGCAAATCTACTGCATCATCAGCCCCAGGCTTACCACTATTTTTAGATTGGATAAAACTTAAACGCTTATAGTGATTGTAGACTGCCACTGAAAGAACTTTTTTGGCTTCCTGCTGACCAATAACGTGCTCATCTAAAAACTTCTTCAATTCCCTAGGTTTAGGAATTTGACTAAGAGACAAATTGGCAGTATGAGCGCGGCGCTTTTTGGAAGGTTCTGACTTGGGTACAGCTTGAGGTGATGGAGCATTAGAGTCCAACAATTCCTCATCGAGAATTTCGTTACACAAATCAACACATTCATCACAAATGTAGACCCCCGGACCAGCAATTAACTTCCGCACCTGCTCCTGAGACTTGCCACAAAAAGAACATTTCAAATGGGAGTCGTATTTAGACATATTTGCCTCTTATGAGAGTGAGGTGAGAGTTACGTCCGAGTTTTTAAGATTGTGCCGATCAATAACTTGATCAATCAAACCATAATCTTTTGCTTCAGCAGAGGACATAAAGAAATCGCGTTCTGTATCTGCTGTTATTTTATCTATAGGCTGACCTGTATGTTCCGCCAATAACTGATTGAGCTTACTCTTATGATAAAGAATTTCTTTAGCTTGAATTTCAATATCAACAGCTTGTCCTTGAGCGCCTCCGAGCGGTTGATGAATCATAATTCGAGAGCTAGGAAGTGCCATCCGCTTGCCTTTAGCTCCACCTGATAGTAGGAAGGCTCCCATACTGGCAGCTAAACCAAAACAAATTGTTACTACATCAGGACGAATTTGTTGCATTGTGTCATAAATTGCCATGCCTGCTGTTACAGATCCACCTGGAGAATTAATATACAGTTGTATATCTTTTTCTGGATCTTCAGATTCTAAAAACAGCAGTTGGGCAACAAGTGAGTCAGCCACCGTATCATCTACGGGCGTACCCATAAATATAATTCGTTCACGCAATAACCGTGAGTAGATATCAAAAGCCCGTTCACCCAGACCAGTCTGTTCTACCACCATCGGGATGACATTGCTGGAGGAATAAACCTCTAAGTTGTTCAGGCTGGTAATTGAGTAATTTGCTGATTTCGAGATAAGCATAGGGCTATTTTTATGGAGCAAAATTGTAAAGTTAGACTCAGGCGCTTATTTGCCAATAAATGGTGAATTTTATTGTTCCTAATTCCGTTATATCCGAATCCGCTGCCTTTGACCATGTTACAAGATTGAGGGCTAGGGTACAGAATTTGACTGCGCCCTAGCTTGAGAGAAATATTAAGTTATTCAGAGGTAGACAGTTGAGTTTCTAGTTACTCGGTTTCACTAACAACTTCAACTTCAACTTCACGCGCTTCTGTAGCATCTGTTGTACTATCAGCTTCACTATCTGAATCAGCTGTTACAAGTGAACCTTGGGGAACAAGTTCAATGGTGGAATGTTCTTCCAACCAGTTAATCGCTTTTTCTTTGCGTAAGTCAGCTTCAACTACCTCGCGTAAGCGTTGGGGATTAACTTCTTGTCCAGATAGTTGCTGCATCCATTCGGCGATTTTTGCTTCTAGTTCCTCTGCTTCTATTTGGAGAGATTCGCGTTTAGCAATTTCTTCCAACGCCAAGGACTGTTTAAGGCGAGTAAGTGCTTCAGGGCGCGATCGCTCTGCTAACTGTCGAACCATTTCCTCGTTCAACACCTTATTCACGTCCATACCCATCTGCTGCATCTGCATGATTGTTTGCCGCATCTGAGTTTGGATTTCCTGCTCAATCAAGCTTTCTGGTAGGTCAACTTCTACCTGTTTTAGCAGTTGTTCTACTAAAACTTGCTCTTTATTAGCTTTGGTTGCTTGTGTAGCCTTGTCTTTAAATCTAGTTTCTAGAGATTCCCTTAATTCTGCCAAGTTGTCAAAATCGCTGGCTTCTTGAGCAAAATCGTCATTTAACTCAGGTAACTCTTTTTCCTTCAAATCTTTCAAGGTAATGGTGAAGAGTGCAGCCTTACCTGCTAAGTCTTCACGGGGATAATCTTCGGGAAACTGTACGGAGACTTCTTTGGTTTCTCCGCTATTCATTCCGACTATCCCATTAATAATATCCTCTATGAATCTTCCTTCCCCTAGCTCGATTTCAAAGTCAGTAGCTTGTGCGCCTGGGATTTCTGCGGGAGTTTCTCCCTCTTCAACCTCGGCAAATACTCCTGAATAGTCAACAACTGCTACATCGCCCTGCTGTGCTGGTCGTCCTTCTACAGGAATTAAAGTAGCTTTTTCAGCGCGGCGCTCATCTAAAAACTTATCTACTTCACTAGGGTCATAAACAACTTCTTCGGCTTGTAGTTGCCAACCTGTATACTCACCAAGATTGACTTCTGGTGTTACATCAACAGATGCTGAGAAAGTAAATGCTTCTCCTGGTTGGAACCGAGTAACCATTTCCTCCATTGGAGAGAGGACTTGATAGTTGCCAATTGCCGCGATCGCTTCTTGCTCAAGAGCTTTTTTAAAGCCTTCTTGAATTAGATCCTCTAAGGCTGCTGCCTTGAGCCGTTGTGTTCCCATTCGCTGGACAAGGATTTGACGTGGCACTTTTCCTTTGCGAAACCCAGGAATATTAGCAGTGCGCGACAGGTTCTGAACTACCTTTTCGTAAACGGATTTGGACATTTCTGCTGGAATTTCAATTTCCAGACCAATCTGACTAGCGGGAAGCTTTTCCTGGGTAACTTTCATCAAACAAATTCTCTAATTTCTGAGGCTAAACTTAAATTTTAAGCTGAAAAAGCAAGGATGGCTGGTGGTGCAATCCTGGTGTATCAGGGTTTACTTCAATCCTGGCAACACAGTGATATTCTAGTTCTGCCACCACAGCGACGGCATCTAATGTTCTAAGCTTGGGTAGATGAGACTTTGGCTACCCTGCGTGCTTTTTATATCTTCCGGATCTGATAATAATACATAGGTGGTATGTAGTTGCCATCAGTATTAGCTAATCTGAGTCTCATGGCAGACTTTGAGAGCTTAAGAGTGTAAAATGTGCTTAAATTATGATGAATATTTAAAGATCGACTTATAACCAAATAAACCTTTAAGGTTAAAGCATTCAGAGATTTAGAACAAAAATTATTGATTTTGATATCGGTTACTACTCAGTATTTCAGTGGAGGATAAGCGTTTGTCTAATTCATATCGTGTGGCAATATTAGGAGCCACTGGTGCAGTCGGGACTGAGTTATTAGAGTTATTGGATCGTCGCAACTTTCCTTTGGCTGATTTAAAGTTATTGGCTTCACCTCGCTCTGCTGGTAAAACGTTGCCATTTAAAGGCGAAAATTTGCCAATTGAGGCGGTTGGCGATCGCTCTTTTGATCAAATTGATATTGTTCTAGCATCTGCTGGTGGCTCTACTTCTAAAGCTTGGGCTGATAAGATAGTAGACGCTGGTGCCGTTATGATTGATAACTCCAGCGCCTTTCGGATGAATCCGCAAGTACCTTTAGTAGTACCAGAAGTTAACCCCGAAGCAGCAGCTACTCATCAAGGTATTATTGCTAATCCCAACTGCACTACTATATTAATGGCGGTAGCAGTTTGGCCTTTGCATAAAATCCAGCCGATTCAACGGATTGTCGTAGCCACTTATCAATCTGCTAGTGGTGCTGGTGCCAGAGCAATGGAAGAAGTCAAAACTCAAACCCAAGCT
Organism: Oculatellaceae cyanobacterium; assembly: GCA_036702875.1. Classification (GTDB taxonomy): domain Bacteria; phylum Cyanobacteriota; class Cyanobacteriia; order Cyanobacteriales; family PCC-9333; genus Crinalium. The sequence goes on from DATNQB010000012.1 coordinate 24,032, forward strand.
ATCTTAAATGGTGAAAATCCAGTTCCTGAAGTATTTCCTTATCCACTAGCATTTAATTTATTCCCACACAATACCCCGATTAATGAACAAGGTTATTGTGAAGAAGAAATGAAAATGCTCAATGAAACACGCAAGATTTTCGGCGACCCAAATTTGCGTGTAACAGCTACTTGTATACGGGTTCCTGTACTCAGAGCGCATTCAGAAGCAATTAATTTAGAATTTGCTGAACCATTTCCAGTAGCTAAGGCAAAATCAATTTTAGCCGATGCCCCAGGTGTGAAACTGGTAGAAGATTGGCAAGCAAATTATTTCCCCATGCCAATAGATGCTACAGGTCAGGATGACGTTTTAGTAGGTAGAATTCGTCAAGATATTTCTCATCCTTCTGGCTTAGAACTTTGGTTAAGTGGAGATCAAATTCGCAAGGGAGCAGCTTTAAATGCGGTTCAAATTGCTGAATTGTTAGTTGAAAAAAGCTATATCTCAGCAAAGAGCAATCAGTTATCAGCAATTAGCTAAGATTCACAGCTAAATAATTTCGTTAGCTTTAGTTAATCAGTTTTTAACGATAAAATTTAGACTACTGATAGCTAAAAGCTAGCTGCTAATTGCTAACCGCTAATTGCTATATAATGAGGAGTTTATAAAAGCGTGGTATACTTTGGTAAGGTGATCACTGCAATGGTGACACCATTTAAAGAAGACGAAAGTGTTAATTATGATCTAGCTGAACAACTAGCAGCGCATTTAGCTGAAAATGGTTCAGATGGGCTGGTAATTTGTGGTACTACAGGGGAATCTCCAACCCTGAGTTGGGATGAAGAGTTCCAGTTATTTCAGGTAGTATTAAATGCTGTTAAAGGCAAAGCTAAGGTTATAGCTGGGACAGGATCTAATTCCACATCAGAAGCGATCGCAGCAACACAAAAAGCTGCTAAACTAGGGTTAGATGGTTCTTTACAAGTTGTACCGTATTACAATAAACCACCCCAAGCGGGATTATATAAACACTTTCAGGCGATCGCCCAAGCCTGTCCTGACCTACCTATAATGCTTTACAACATCCCAGGTCGTACAGGTCAAAATCTTCTCCCAGAAACTGTTGCTAGTTTGGCAGAAATCTCCAATATTATTGCTATTAAAGAAGCTACAGGAAACCTCGATCAAGCAAGTCAAATTCGCTGCCTAACCCCAGCAGAATTTTCGATTTACTCTGGAGATGATTCTCTTACTTTGCCATTAATGGCAGTCGGAGCAGTGGGCGTGGTTAGTGTTGCTAGTCATTTAGTTGGAAATCAAATTCAACAAATGATCCAAGCTTTTGAAACAAATCAAAGCCAGATTGCAACTCAAATTCACCTGAAACTCTTCCCCTTGTTTAAAGGTTTATTTTGTGACACCAACCCAATTCCTGTTAAAGTAGCTCTCAAGCTGCAAGGTTGGGATGTAGGCGGTAGTCGTTTACCACTTACGGATTTATCAGAAAAAGATAGCCAAGCAATAAAAGCGCTATTAACTGAACTAGCTTTAATTTAAGTTAAATAAAGGATGTCAAATTAAAAAAAGAATGAATATTACTGGATTAGGTTTCAAGCTTGAGTATTAAGTTGTTGATACCAATACTGGTAATTTATCAATGGATAAATTGATATCACAGGCATTTTTAGTTGTTTCCGATCACCTATCCCAAAAATTGATTGAAAAGATTATTTACCACAGATGAACACAGATGTAGGCGTAGCCGTACCGCAAGCTACACAGATAAATACAGATATTGAGTTACCTCAAACAGATTTTTGAGATAAGCTTTAAGCAAAGACCAATAGATTTTTTTCCATATTTAACATTAGACTTCTTGCATAAGTCATATTTTAGAAAATTAACCAGAAATGTAAGCCTAGCCTTACCACAGGGTCGCACTAGGTTTACCCAAGTGTACGCAGCCTATGGATAGTAAAATAAATGATTTTTGCAAGAAATCTCTTGACTTAGCTTTGATTAAAAGTTCTACTTGATGCAAATTTTTGAAATTTTTGTTCCATGACTAATAAACCATTACTTATTACGAAGAAAATGACTAATAACGGATCTCAACCAACTCTCAAAATTATTCCTTTAGGTGGATTGCATGAAATCGGTAAGAATACTTGCGTTTTTGAATTTAATGATGAAATTATTCTGTTAGATGCTGGCTTGGCATTTCCTACAGATAGTATGCACGGCATTAATATTGTTTTGCCGGATATGACTTATTTGCGGGAAAACAGCCACAAAATTAAGGGCATGATTGTTACGCATGGTCATGAAGACCATATTGGCGGTATTCCCTATCACCTCAAGCAGTTTGATATTCCAGTCATCTACGGGCCGCGTCTAGCAATGGCGTTACTTGAAGGAAAATTGGAAGAAGCAGGTGTTGCCGATCGCACAAAATTAAAGCGAGTAATGCCGCGCGATGTTGTGCGAATTGGTGAGTCGTTTTTTGTAGAGTTTATTCGTAATACTCACTCAATTGCTGATAGTTTCACAATAGCTATACACACTCCTGTCGGCGTTGTTATTCATACAGGTGATTTTAAAATTGACCATACTCCGGTTGATGGTGAGTTTTATGATTTACACAGGTTAGCAGAGCATGGTGAGAAAGGTGTAATTTGCTTAATTAGTGATTCTACTAATTCAGAAGTACCTGGATTTACAGCTTCAGAACGTTCTGTTTATCCTAATCTTGACCGAATTATTGGTGAGGCAAAAGGACGAGTACTACTAACAACCTTCGCTTCATCTGTTCACAGAATCAATATGGTTCTGGAAATAGCACAGAAGCGTAATCGGGTTGTTTCTGTGGTAGGTCGTTCAATGTTGAATGTGATCGCCCAAGCGCGGAATCTAGGTTACATTAAATGTCCAGATAACTTATTTGAGCCATTACAAGCAATTCAGAATTTCCCTCCTGAAAAAGTGTTAATTCTGACAACAGGTTCTCAAGGTGAACCACTAGCAGCAATCACTCGCATTGCTAACAATGAACATCGCAATATCCGCATTCGTCAAGGCGATACAGTTATTTTCTCGGCAAATCCCATCCCAGGAAATACGATCGCAGTTGTCAATACCATCGACAAGCTGATGATGCAGGGTGCAAACGTGGTTTATGGTCGTGATAAAGGCATTCACGTTTCAGGTCATGGCTGTCAAGAAGACCAAAAGCTGATGATTGCTTTAACTAAACCAAAATTCTTCTTGCCAGTTCACGGTGAGCATCGGATGCTGGTTAAGCACTCTCAAACTGCCCAAAGTATGGGTATCCCTGCGGAAAATATGGTGATTATTGATAATGGGGATGTTGTGGAGTTGTCTGAGGATGCTTTACGTGTTACGGGTAAAGTGCCTTCAGGACTGCAACTGGTAGATAATGCTGGTCTTGTTCATGACAATGTAATGAAAGAACGCCAGCAATTAGCTGACGATGGTGTGGTGACAGTAGCGGCGGCTGTCAACTGGGAAGGCAAGATAATGACTAAACCAGAGGTGCATCTGCGAGGAGTTGTTACTGCGGTTGAGCGATCGCTTTTACAAGCATTAGTCCAAAAGACGATTGAAAATACCTTAAACGATCGCTGGGCAGAATTTGCGCGTTCCTTTGGCGAGGAAGGGTTAGAGGTTGATTGGGCAGGGTTAGAAACTCAAATCGAGCGCGACCTGCAACGCTTAATTCGACGCGAACTTCAGAGTCGCCCCTTATTGGTGTTCTTGCTGCAAAGCCCTGTGGAACCACCAGCTAAACCTGGAAGAAGACGGCAACGCCCTAGTGTGAAGGCAAGTTTAGTAGTTTAATCAGCAGGTTGGTAGTAAATTAACGAAATTTAGGGGTAAACACAAAGTTCGCCCCTAAATTTTTGGATCAACTATAATTTGTAATCTTTTATCGAAAAATTGGGTTTAAAACCCCGCACTTCTAGGGCTGCTTTATGACTTTTGTGTTAGCATAAGGAAGTGGTGAATTGGTCGATGCCATGATCGTTTACGAGTTCAAAGTCAAGGGAAAAGACAAGCAATATCAGGCTATAGACGAAGCAATTCGTACTAGCCAATTCATTCAGAATAAGTGCTTGCGCCTTTGGATGGATAACAAAGATTCAAAGGTAGATAAGTACACATTGAATAAATATTGCGCTGTACTAGCTCAAGAGTTTGCCTTTGCTGATGAACTCAATTCAATGGCAAGACAATCTGCGGCTGAACGCTCTTGGAGTGCAATAGCTCGGTTTTACGATAACTGTAAAAAGAAGATAAAAGGTAAAAAAGGTTTTCCAAAATTCAAGAAAAACTGTCGTTCAGTAGAATACAAAACAAGCGGATGGAAACTTTCTGAAAACAGGAAAGCTATTACCTTTAATGACAAGAAAGGCATAGGTAGACTTAAATTAAAAGGAACCTATGACCTTAATTTTTATGACATCAAGCAAATTAAGCGAGTAAGGTTAGTGCGTCGTGCTGACGGTTATTATGCTCAGTTTGCGATTGATGTTAACGTGCGAATAGAAACACAACCAACTAAACAGGTAGTGGGATTAGACCTCGGTTTGAACTACTTCATTGCTGATAGTAACGGCAATGTAGAACCATCACCAAAGTTTTATCGCCAGGCAGAAAAACAGCTAAATCGAGCTAATCGCAAAAAATCCCAGAAGTTTAGCGAAGACAAAAAGAAAGCTAAACAGCCTCAGTCTAATAATTACCAGAAAGCTAAAAATAGGTATGCCCGTAAGCATTTAAGAGTAAGTAGGCAACGAAAAGAATACTGCGTCTTATTAGCGTATTCCGTCATCCAATCTAACGATTTGGTAGCCTATGAAGACTTAAATGTGAAAGGCATGGTACGCAACCGACATTTAGCTAAATCAATTAGTGATGCTGGTTGGTACACTTTTCGCACTTGGTTGGAATATTTTGGTCATAAATATGGGAAAGTGACTGTTGCAGTTCCTCCCCATAATACGAGTCAAAATTGTTCTAATTGTGGTGAAAAAGTGAATAAATCTCTGTCTACAAGAACTCATGTTTGCCCTCATTGCAACTATGTGGAAGACAGGGATATCAATGCCAGCATAAACATCCTAAAAATAGGATTAAGTACGGTGGGACACACCGGAACCTACGCTTCGGGAGATTTGCCCTCTTGGGCGATTGGCGCAAGCCTGTCGTCTAACGGCGAGTCTGTGAACGAAGAATCCCCTCGCATGGACGGCAGGGGAGTGTCAAACCGTTATTAGCTTTTTGCGCCGATATTATGACTTTGGGATTGGGAACTATCTGCATCCAACCCTGTTCAATAGATGTAGTGTAGCCCTCAAACAGGAGAATTTTTGCAAAAGTTCTCATTTTTTTGAGAACGCAGATGCAAACAGATGGACGCAGATATAGCGCGTTAGCGCTTCCCGCAGGGTACGCAGATGTAAACAAAATTTTGATGGTTTTTGCTCTTAGGCAATCATAGGTTTTTACTCATAACCAAACATGAAAATTTTTATTCATCCCTCCCTCCTCCTTGGTCTTATTACCATCTGCGTGAAGTTACTGAGATCAACATAATTAACTCTTACAAAGATTCGGTGATATCGCTCACGCGGAAATGGGTTGAGTTTGGGCAAGATTATATCAGGTAGAAAAACTACAAAACCAGTTATCTAAACAATCATTCCGGTAAGAGTATTTGAGGTTTTGTAGTTAGAGAGAGAAAGACAGGCTTAGTTAGCTACTACGAAACACAGGAGAAAAGAAATGACTGTATCTAATTATACAAAATCAAACATTACCTTAGAAAGCTGGGTTTGGTTTAATGACAAGGATGCTACTGTAAATGCCAGCGCGATCGCCCAACCAGCTTGTGTAGCAACCTCTTTCGATGTATTACAGCCTGTACGCCAATGGTTAGATCAAGTAGATGTGCGCGATCGCAAATTAGCTAAACGCTTATGTGAACTGATTCCTGCTCAATGTCCATTTGAACGCGATGTCAAACTATTTGGACGCACTTTGTTCCACATTCCCCCAATGTGTAAACTCAACCCCCTCTACGAACAAGTTGTTGGTTTACGCTTCCGCGCTTTGTGCTATTTAGCTGATGAATGTGGTGAAGATGTCACCGCTTACTGCTAAAATGCAGGCTTGCCCCTCAGATGTGGCATAAATAATATTGTCGGTGAAAGTGCATTATGGCTATTATTGCCCTGAAAGCTTGGTATCTTGAGCAGTATGAGCCAATTCAAGAACTAGAAAAACGCCCCCAAGATCTAAGGCTAAGTAAAAATAGCTTACTCAAGTCTGGTTTAAGAGCAGACTTTTTAGAAGACAGCAAGGATGTTAAAGGCTCGAATTGGTTTCAGCGATATTTAGAAGGAGAAACCGTTGAGTTTTACATCGAAGGCAGTGGCGGATATATAATTTCTAATATTGATTTAATTAGTCACGAAATTTATTTTACAAAGCAAGAGGTAATGGCTCAGTTAGATCCAGTGATCTTTTTGAGTTATCAAAGCGAGTATCAAACCTCAAATCAGCTATTAGTAGAAGTTTTAAATGATGCGATCGAGAATATCAACCAACGTATGCGTGCAGTTGGGCGATCGCGTCTCCCCATCATAATAGAAGCATCTCCCCGCCCCACTGATGCTCCTATGCGGCTCAACAACACGATGCTACGCAAAATTCGCAAGAGTTTGCTGTTTATTGCCGATAGTACGCCAATAACTTCTTTCAGTACTCAGGATACATTGCAACTGATTCCTAGTCCCAATGTTTGTGTAGAAATCGGTTATGCCCTCCAAAGCAAGCGCAGCGAACAAATTTTGCTAGTTCAGATGCAGCGCCCAGATTTTGAGGGAGAATTGCCTTTTGACTTACCTAACCATCAACAGTTATTGTTCAAAACAGCAGATGAACTGCATAACACGCTGCCCCAGATGATTGACACCCTGCTACAGAGGTTTAATTTGTTCTCATCTACATAGGGCTAATTTGTTGTAACGTAATTTTGATATTTACACCGCATAATCAGCAGGATCAATTAACTATATGCCCAGAACTCCAAATGAATACGCCGTACACTTGCTAATTGAAGGTGGTCATCGGGAAGAGGTGCGTTTTACCACCATTCAAGAGTTCCAAAAATGGTACAGTGGGGAATTAGTACCAAAATCAAGTTCTAAAGATTTTATCAGTGTGCCAATTAGAAATATTCAAGGCGAGTATATGGTAATCCGTCCTGATAGTATTTTGGCGATTAGGGTGGAACCAGTCTTTGCTTCTAGTGTCGATGTTGAATATTAGTGCAATTGTAGAGGCATAAGTTATTACAGATTTAACTAACTTTCATGTGTAAGTCATAAAATAACAGAGGAGCAGAACGCCTGCAATAAGGCTTCTTATTAATTTGTTGTGGTTATTTGCCCCTCTGCTCTTTTTGTTTAAAATATCTGGTTAGCTAGAAAAAACTTTTAGAAGTTGCTGATTTTTTATTCAGATGCCAGCGAAACAAAAGTAAAAAATATGGGTTTTATACGTGGAGATAAAAAGTTCAAATATATCAAACTTATTTACACGGTATTAAATTATGTTAATGGCAATTAGTAAACATTAAAAGTTAGTACCTATCAGGAAAGATTTCCTGGTAGGGGAACCACAAATAAGTTGATGTTGTCATTTAGTAGTTATCGATTGACTCTTGGGTGATTATGCAAAAAACACTTGCTTTGCTTTCTCTCGGATTAGGTGTAGTTTTGGGCAATCCCAATACACCCGTATTATCTAAAATGCCACCCTCAGCAGTTAATGTTGCTAAGGGTGCTGTGCCTTCCAGACAGCCAGATTTGTTGGGTTTAGATGAACAAATCTGGGGAAATCAAGATCAGCCTGGAGATCAGCAGGCTTTGTTACAGTCGATTGATCACAGCTTACGTTATTTGCAAACTGCTGAGGCGGCAGCAACATATCAAACATATTTGATGCCGGATATTACAGTTGATCGTGTGCGCCGTTCTTTGTTGCGCTTCCGTCAGTTGGTTTTGTCTGCTAAGTCACCAAAAGAACTGCAAGCTGCTGTGCGACGTGAATTTACTTTTTATCAATCAGTAGGAAGTGATGATAAAGGGAAAGTTTTATTTACTGGGTATTATGAACCAGTTTATAAGGCTAGTAGAACACGCACCGCAGAGTATCGTTATCCTCTGTATAGATTACCTGCCGATTTCGCCAGTTGGTCTAAGCCACATCCAAAAAGGGCTGATTTAGAAGGGGTGGATGGTTCAGGGGAAAAAAGCTTACTCAAAGGTAGGGAATTAGTTTGGCTACGCGATCGCATGGAGGCTTATTTAGTTCAAATCCAAGGATCGGCTAAACTACAGCTTACAGACGGTTCTGTGATGAGCGTTGGTTATGCTGGGGGAACTGATTACCCATATACAAGTATTGGGCGAGAACTAGCTAAAGATCGCAAGTTATCTTTGGACGGTATGAGTTTACCAGTGATGATCAGGTATTTCCAAAGAAATCCCGCGGAATTAAGTAACTATCTCCCTCGAAATCAACGCTTTGTGTTTTTTCAAGATACTTATGGCTCGCCAGCTAAGGGTGTGATCAATGTTCCGGTGACACCTGATCGTTCAATTGCTACAGATAAATCTTTGATGCCGCCTGCGGCTTTAGCTTTAGTACAAACTCAGCTTCCTTACCGTACTGCTAGTGGTCAGATTCAACAGCGTTTAGTTAATCGCTATGTGCTGGATCAAGATACGGGCAGTGCAATTAAAGGGGCAGGTCGGGTTGATTATTTTATGGGTAGTGGTAAGGTGGCAGGCGATCGCGCGGGCGTAACTGGTAGTATTGGAAAATTGTATTACTTATTATTAAGACAATAATGTTGTAGTAACAGATAAATCCGATGTCAGGGGCGATCGCACTTTTCTATTCGTTTGAAAATGCGATCGCGTCTTTTATTAAATTTATACTGTAAGCAGTTAGCAGGGGAGTATGTCAATAATGACTCAACAGCAACTAATTGATCATATTCCAGAATTTCATGGTAGTCCTGTATTAGAAGCTAAAAACCTAACTCGCCGATTTGGTGGTTTAGTTGCAGTTAATGATGTCTCTTTTACAGTCCAAAAAAACGAAATATTTGGAGTAATTGGCCCTAACGGCGCTGGCAAGACGACGCTATTTAATTTGATTACAGGAATAATTAACCCTTCTAGCGGGCAGTTAATTTATCAAAACGAAGATATTTCTAAACTACGTCCTCATCAAATTGCGGCTAAAGGTATCGCTCGAACTTTCCAAAATATTCGCTTATTTGGGGATTTGTCACCATTAGAAAATGTGATTATAGCAAGGCATCTCCATACTAAAAGTAACTTTTTTACAGGAGTGCTGGGTTTACCGTTTGCTTTAAAGGAGGAACATAAAACTAAGCAAAAGGCTTTAGAGTTGTTGGAATTAATGGGTTTGTTGGATCGCGCTGATGAAAAAGCCCGCAATTTACCATACGGGGATCAACGTCGCCTAGAAATTGCCCGCGCCCTTGCCCTTAACCCTGAAGTTTTACTGCTAGACGAACCTGCTGCGGGCATGAATCCTAGTGAAAAGCAACAATTAAGCGAATTTATCCGCGAAATTCGCACTCAGTTCAACTTAACTGTTATTCTAATTGAGCATCATGTTCCCTTAGTTATGGGTTTGTGCGATCGCATTGCTGTGTTGAATTTTGGTAAATTAATTGCTTTGGGTAAGCCTACAGAAGTTAAATCTGATCCGGCAGTGATGGAAGCTTACCTGGGAGCAGAATAATGAATATTAAAGATCAAGAAGTACATCAACCAACTTCTAGCCCACTGTTAGAAATTAGAGAAGTATACGTTAACTACGGTGGTATTCACGCGCTGATCGATATTAATTTAGTTGTTAATAGTGGCGAAGTTGTCACTCTTATTGGTGCTAATGGTGCTGGAAAAACTACTACTCTGAAGGCAATTTCAAGGTTAGTTAAGACTCGTAGTGGCTTAATTGTCTACAACCAGCATGACATTACTCGCCGTCCAGCGCACGAAGTTGTACGCCTGGGACTTGCCCATTCTCCTGAAGGGCGGAGAGTCTTAGCAAGGCAAACAGTGCTTGATAATTTAGAGTTAGGCGGATATATTTGCTCTGATGCTAAACAGGTAAGTACAGATATTGAGCGCCAATTTGAATTATTTCCACGTTTAGCAGAACGTCGTCATCAGCTAGCAGGAACTCTAAGCGGCGGGGAACAGCAAATGTTAGCGATCGCTCGTGCGTTAATGTGCCGTCCCAAATTATTATTATTAGATGAACCTAGCTTGGGGCTTGCGCCCGCAATTGTACTTGAAATCTTTTCAATTATTAAAAATTTACGTTCTACAGGCGTAACAATTCTTTTAGTAGAACAAAATGCTAACCTAGCTTTACAAATTTCTGATAGAGGATATGTACTTGAAGCTGGTTGCATCACTTTCACAGGAAAAGCTTCAGATTTACTTGCAGATGAGCGAGTTAAAAAAGCTTATCTCGGATAAACAATTAACAATTATCAATTCTCCCACAACTAACTTTCGGGGCTAGGGGAAAGTTTACTCTTTTTAAACTGCCTGCTTACGGCACAGCCATCCCGCGTTTTACTGCTGGACGCTGCTGGACAGTTTCAACCCAGCGTTTCAGGTTTGGATGATTGTCTAAAGTTAATCCTTGAAATTCATAGATAGAAATCCAGGGAAATGTCGCAATATCAGCAATAGAATATTCATTACAAATAAATTCTTTATCTTCTAATTGTTTATCTAAAACACTATAAATTCTCAGTGTTTCCTTTTGATAACGCTCAATAGCATAAGCAATTTGTTCAGGTGCGAATTTTTTGAAGTGATTGAGTTGACCTAGCATTGGCCCGACACTAGCCATCTGAAACATCAGCCATTGTATAACCTGAAAGCGGCTTTTTTGGTCGGCTGGTAAAAATTTGCCAGTTTTCTCTGCTAAATAAATTAGAATCGCACCAGACTCAAAAATTATCATGCCTGTGTCTTGGTCGATAATAGCAGGAATTTTACTATTAGGATTAATTGCTACAAACTCAGGAGTAAATTGGTCATTTTTGGTAATATCTATCTTATGGATGTTGTAAGGAAGTTCTACTTCTTCAAGCATGACAGAAGCTTTGCGCCCGTTTGGTGTTGTGAAGGTGTAAAGGTCAATCACGATCGCTCGTCCAAGAATTTATTAAAATTGGTAATTAAGTGTAGTGTAGCTTCAAAAGAGAGGCGCGATCGCACTTGATAACAAATTGTATTTACCAAGTATTACGGTTGTCAAAAATTGACTTTTTGAAATGTCCTGCTTGCATCTTTGAAAGCATAAATTTTATAGTAAGTAAATGTCAGTTTCTCAGCCGATATTGAAAAACTTAGTGCTAATTGGTGGTGGTCATAGCCATGCGATCGCCCTAAAACTATTTGGCATCAATCCAATATCAGGTGTCCAACTTACTTTAATTACAGAATGTATAGATACACCTTATTCTGGAATGTTACCTGGTCATGTTGCAGGGTTCTATACTCACGAGCAATGTCATATTAATCTGTCAAGTTTAACTCAGTTTGCTCAAACTAATTTAATTGTTGACCAAGCCATTAGTTTAGATCTGGAAAAAGATTTAGTTATTTGTGCTAATCATCCACCTGTACCGTTTGATCTGTTATCAATCAATATTGGTAGTACTCCAACAAGAGAACCTGTACTAGGCGCAACAGAGTATGCAATTCCAGTTAAACCAGTCAAGCAATTTTTAGCAGTATGGAATGAGCTATTAGAAAAATTTACTAAAAATCCTCAAAAACCAATATCAGTGAGTATTGTCGGCGGTGGTGCTGGTGGTGTAGAACTGGCAATGGCAATGCGATCGCGTTTAGATCAAATCCTTAAAAATTCCCAGCAACCTAGAGATCTTTTAAAGATTCATTTATGCCATCGTGATGCTGAACTCATCCCACACCATAACCGATGGGTGCGTAGTCATGTACAAAAAATTCTCTCCCAAAAAGGTATTCAATTACATCTGGGAGAAAAAGTTAATCAAGTTCAACCTCATCAGCTTAAATGCGAGTCAGGTTTAACGATTGATTCAGATTACATCTTTTGGGTAACTCAAGCATCTGCGCCGAGTTGGTTACAATCTGCTGGATTAGCAACCGATAACGGCTTTGTATTGGTCGATGATACCTTGCAATCTTTGTCTCATCCTCATATATTTGCTAGTGGCGATATTGCCACAATGTTAAATTATCCTCGTCCTAAAGCTGGAGTATTTGCGGTGCGTCAAGGAAAACCACTGTTTAAAAATTGGCAACAAGCTTTATTAGGAAAACCCTTGAAGCCTTATATCCCACAAAAACAATATCTTAGCTTGATTGGGACTGGTGATAAATCAGCGATCGCTTCTTGGGGAGTTTGTGGTTGTGCCTCTCCTCTCTTGTGGCGTTTAAAAGATCAAATTGATCGAAATTTTATGCTTCAGTTTAAGGATTTACCGCCAGCATCAGCACTAGGTTATCAGTGATGATTAATCTTCCTACACAAAATAGTTTCTTCCGACTGTAAAGCTGCCGATTGTAGCGATTGAGTAAGGGGTGAGGGGTAACGGGTGACGGGGTAAAGGAGAGAATTTAGGTGATGTTCAAAATAGCCCATGAAGTTAGTAATTTTTTACTAAGGATGAATCTATCTAAAGGAATATGAACTGATCATCCCAAAAGGGTAGTCTCTATAATTGAGTTAGTTAACTAATTTTAAATTGATTACCCAACCTGTTGATTTAAAGATGAACTTATGCAGTTCGCTTACTTGAACAAAACTTCTATCTAATCTCGCTGTCAATAGAGGGTGCCATGAGCAAAATATTTTTATCAACTTGGACGAGTTTGAGTTTGACGCTAATAGCTTTACCAGGATGGGCAACAACTAGCAAAATTTTAATCAAATCAGATCGTAACTTAGCACAGCTACTTAGCTATTCCAATTCGCCACACTCAATTAGTAGTAATAAAGTTACACATCAAAAAATACCTCCAACTGCTAAAACTGTACTAGAAAATAACCAAAGATTGCTGGGTGAAAAAGCAGTAAAAAATACTAACCCGCAGCAGAAAAATACCTCTCGTTCAAGTCCTCAACGTGGCGCTCCTAGGCCAAAACCAGACAGGGATTAAGCTAATTAGTCTTGTAAATCAGCAAACAACTAATGTGATAGGGCGATCGCACTTTTGCAATATTGGTAATGGCTACCACATATATTGTGATTCTATCAAGTAACAAGTAAGCAGCATTTTTTGAAATGTTTTGCTTAAATGGCGATCGCTACATATATAAAATTTTGGGTTTTAGACCCAAAATAAACTCAAAGTTAGCTCTAAGAGCCTATCTTTCAAAATAATTAATCACAGAAAATCTTGGCATTTATTTGCATAGCCTGAAGAAGAGCAAAGTTCGCGCTATATCGACGGTTAAAATCTCTTAAAAGCACTTTGACAGATAGACTCCAAGCTGGGCAAATATTTTTTTAAATTTATTATTTTTTAATTTGAAGATTTACGGACAATAATATATTTATAAAATCCTGGCATGAATTTGTTCAAAATTTTGTATAATATAATATTATACAAAATAATCACTATAATTGCTAGTTTAAAATATTTAATATAACATCTTGGCATACTGGAAAAGGGATAGTGACAACTACACCCACCTCAGTCGGTGAAATATAAGCGCACACAATGAAACGTAAATCAAAATACTACGAGCCTCCAACTGGTGCTAGTAAATCCCCTTTTGGCAAATCTTCTCCCTTTAACTACACTTCATTGGCAATTCTAGGGGGTGTGTTTATTTTAGGTATTGGCGTTGGTATTGGTTTTAGCTCCACAGCCACTTTAAACCCCCAGAACGTCGCTTCCCGTGAATTTATTGATCAAAGCGCCCCTAATCCAGAAATCTGTGTTCAGTATGGAGCCAGCGCGATGGTGATGGATACGCGGCTATTTGTGACCCTGAATCCTTTTAATGTGTATGTATCTCAACCGAGTATGCGCCCTGGGTGTGTGTTACGCACTAATAATTGGTCAATTTTAGAGCAAAGAAAATTAGTTACATCAGATCAAGTGCGGGATTGTAAACAAAGAATGAACACCTTTGGTTTTACTGGGGTTCTGGAGGCTTCACCAGACATTACCTGCATTTATCAGAACGATGCTGCCAAAAACTTCTTCCAAAATCAACCAGGCGCAGTTGCACCTCCTTCAGAATCTAATAATTTCTAAGCTGTTAACTAATTACTAATTCAACCTATAACTCAAATTCTGCATTAGTTGGACTGGCACAATTTGACCAGTTTTAATTGTTGTATTTTGGGAGGTATTAAAATAATTAGTGGGTACATCTCCCCAAGTATATGTGGGGAGTGGAGCATTCTGCGGAATTGCTTGATTGTTATTTAAGCTACCTGACTGGGCTAATAAAGGTAGATTACGTTGACCAATAATCATACTTTGAGCAATAAAACGACTACCATTGCGATCGCTTTGGAAACTTCCAAAAATTGGTGTACCCACAGGGATAATTACCTTACCATTGCGATCGCGCACTTCCTCCTGTAGCAGCAATACTTCTCGTTTGAGCGTTCCAACTTGCAAAATTAAATCATTTGCGCCTGTATAAAGTAGATTTAATTGAGTGCCTGCTGGTAATAAGTATGGCAAATTAGTACTGTAATTTGCTCTCTGCGAGAAATTAACAGAATTGATATTAGTTTGAGGAGTTGAATATACCAGTCTATTAGAACTAATAGCAGCCTGATTAAAATTTCTTGGCGGTGCGATCGCGCTACTTTGTCTTGTTGGTTGTGTTTGTAATACTCCTGACGAAGAGGGTAGCGCCTGACCAAATTCAATCACTGGATTTGCCGTTGCTGTTGATATAGGTGTAGATATTCCCCCCCTACCATCAGAAAAATATGGCAAACTTCTTTCAGAGATTTGATTATTTGGAAATATCGGTGTTGGTAAATTGATTAATGATGTTGTTGCAGGCGGTACATTGACATTTGACCCACCAAAAATATTTAGCGGTGGTACCTGCACTAATGGTGTTTGTTGATTGGTCAATGTCGCTGGCGGCAATATACTTAACGGGGTGCTTGGTATGACATTTGAAGGCGTTCTTATTCCAGCAATCAACGGGCGCAATACCCACCGCTCTCCATTGGATGCTGGAGGTAAAATAAGCTCTACCTGTTCTGGTGTCAAAACAAATTGTGGTGATAACTCTAAAACAATCGTTGTTAGATTAGATTGCGACTTGAGTATTTGAATAGCACGTACTGCACCGGAATAACTTTGTTGTGTTGGTACTGTTCCTAACTGCGTATTAGGTAAGTCAATCACAATCCTAGTTGGTTGAAACAACAAAGAATAGCGAGGAAGCGTTGCTTGATCTAAATTGATTTCCAACTGATTTGTAGTTGGGTCAAATCTCCAGCCAGTAAGATTAGCAGAATAAGCTAACTGCTCCGAAAAGCAAACTGCGCTGACAGCGATTAAACTAGCAATGCTTAATTTTTTTACCAACATCGCCAAATACCAAAATCTCCAACCTTTCCTTTCTATTGCTTTTAAGTGTAAATTAAGATTCATTTTTAATCCTCAATACTTATTAAATTAAGTAGCCTTTTTATAAAAGTCAATAGACTTATTGCAAAAATCATAATTTTATTGTTTCAATCCCAAGGACGCAAAGGTAGCAAAGATAAAAATTGACTTTATCAATAGGTTTATTTTGTGTTTTTTTTACAAACATTTTTTTATCTTAACTAGAAAAAACTGCGGCTTGGAGTTTTTTGTTTAATTATGTTAACTTAATGATTGCAACTAAAACAACTTAATAATTATAGGATAAATCTAAAATTATATCTCTTCTTTACCCACTCCCTAAACTCTTGTGATATATGTCACACCTAAACTTATAACTGCTCACCAGAAAAATCTAATATATGTCACATATTAGTTAAGCTCGACATCACTTGAACCCAAGAGTTCCATCACTTAGTAATTTCCGAAAAAATGAAATAATACCACAAGTAGACTAATAAACTTTATTGATATTTTATCTTTTTAGGACTTAATATATATCACATTCATGCCCACAAATCCATTAAGATTTGTCAAGATGTGCTACAAACCCTAATTATTAAAGTGGGTAGAAACAGTGAAAGTCACTAATCTAGAGGTAGGGAATAAATTTCTGGAGTTCCAGCGTGTGGAGATAGCATTGCAGCCAACCGAAGAAAAATATCGCAGTATTTTTGAAAATGCCGTTGAGGGTATGTTTCAGAGAACACCCGACGGTCGCTATCTATTGGCTAACCTAGCACTAGCAAGGATATATGGCTATGAATCATCAGCACACTTGCTGATGTATCTCACAGATATTGACCGTCAGCTTTATGTTGATTCGCAGCGACATCAACAGTTTATCGAGCTGATACAGCAAAATGAGCAAATTTCTGGCTTTGAATCTCAAGTTTATCGCCAAGACGGTAGCGTTATTTGGATTTCTGAAAGTGCTAGGGCTGTACGCGATCAAAATGGTGTTCTGATTTACTGTGAAGGTTTTGTTACAGATATACAAGAGCGAAAATTAGCCGAAGAAAAGTGGTGGAAATTAGAAGAAAAATTTCAAAAACAAACTGAGGAACTGCAAGCTAGCCTTGAGAAACTACATAAGATTGAGTTTCAGCTAATTCATAGTGAAAAAATGTCTAGTATAGGACAAATGGTTGCTGGTGTTGCTCATGAAATTAACAATCCAGTTACATTTGTTTGTGGCAATCTCCTCCATGCTGGTCAATATGCTGAAGATTTATTAAACTTGCTAAAACTTTACCAACAGCACTATCCGCAACCTGCGCCTGAAATTGAAGAAGAAATAGAAGCGTTGGATTTGGATTTTATGATGGTAGACTTTCGTAAAACCTTATCTTCAATGCAAATGGGTGCCGATCGCATCCGCCAAATTGTTCATTCTTTGCGAAACTTCTCGCGGATGGATGAAGCGCAGATGAAGGCAGCTAATATTCATGAAGGTATAGACAGTACGCTGCTAATTCTTAACAACCGCACAAAACCAAAAGGACAAAATCCTGGGGTTAATATTATCAAAAACTATGGAAAATTACCTTTGATTAAATGCTACGGGGAACTTTTGAATCAAGTATTTATGAATCTTTTATCTAATGCTATTGATGCTTTAGAGGAGTACAACCAAATAAGGCTAGAAAACCAACTACAGTTAAATCCTAGTACTATTACAATTAGCACTGAAATAATTGATTCAGAATGGGTAGCAATTAAAATTGCTGATAATGGCGTTGGAATGCCAGAAGAAGTAAAAGAAAAAATATTTAACTCTTTTTTTACTACTAAACCAATAGGTAAAGGTACAGGATTAGGTTTATCAATTAGCCATCAAATCGTTGTAGATAAACATGGCGGCAACCTCAAATGTATTTCTGCTCCTGAGCAAGGTACAGAATTTATTATAGAAATTCCACTTAATGCTTAGAGTTTATACAAAATTATTATTATTGAAATTGAAATAAATTATTACATCAAGTTCAGTCAATTAACCCTAATATGCGTAGAGGCGGGTTGACAGATAAAATTTGCTCCTGATAAATATCTGGGTTTAACTCGCCCCTACAACTAAGAATTCCATTCCCACATACGTTTGCCAGCTTGCCAAGTACCCATAATAATTGGCGTAATAGGGATTTGGGAAGTGCCGAGCGATCGCTTTTCCCTCCTTAGCTCCTAAGCTTTAGCAGTAAATAGTTATCAGTTTGATCTCTGGGTAACGAGGTACGCATCCCCCACTGTATGTATGCGCCACTACTTACTGATTTAATCTTCTCGTCTTGGGAATTTAAACAATCGCAACATATCACTTGACGATATCAGGTTCTTTGCTCATGCTAAATGACAACTACAAACGCTAAAACACTGAGCATGAGTAACCCTGAACAAAAAAATCTTCCTTGGTGGCAGCGTATTCCCCTCTACCTCCAGATTGTCATTGCCCTAATTTTTGCAGTTCTATTAGGCATATTGTTAGGTGCTGGTCAACCTATCCTTGATAAAGATTTAATTAACCACCTCGCCATTCCTAGCACTTTAGTACTAAAAGCTTTACGCGCCCTAGCTACACCATTAATTTTGTTAGCAGTATTGCACTCTTTTCTTACAGCTAATATTCCTGGTAGATCAGGTCGCCGTCTAGCCTTTTTACTTTTTACTAATACTATTGTTGCAATTCTTATTGGTTTATTAGTTGCAAACGTTCTAAGACCAGGAACTTGGGGGCGCATCGCTCCTCCCGAAACCACCGAAGCAGTCAACAAAACCCTCGATCCTTGGGGGCTACTGCAAGATACTATACCTGAAGCTATTCTCAAGCCACTTGTTGATAACAATGTTATTCAACTAATCTTCGTCGCCTTAGCATTTGGGATTGTATTTAGAGCCTTGAAAGCACAGCAAATTGCTGAAGGTAAAACCGACTATCTAGCAATTGAGCAAGTAATTTCAATCTTGTTTGAAGCAGTTATACGTATTTTGCACTGGGTTATTGCCTTAGTACCTTTGGCAGTATTTGGTATTGTCGCTAAAACAGTTGCACTTCAAGGATTTGAGCCATTTAAATCTCTCGGCGCTTTTATCATAGCGGTACTTGTTGCCTTATTCTTGCAAGCTTGTTATTACCTAACTCGTGTTCACTTTGGTTCTTGGGTAAGTCCAAAAAACTTTCTCGCTGGTGGTTCTGATCCATTAATCACAGCTTTTTCTACTGCTTCTTCTACCGCAACAATGCCTATTACCTTTCAAGCTTTAATTGGAAAAATAGGTTTAAGAGAATCCTCTGCTTCTTTAGGTGCGCTAGTTGGCAGCAACTTTAATAACGACGGTACAGCCCTTTATGAGGCAATGTCTGCTTTATTTATTTCTCAAGTACTTAATTACAATCTATCATTACCACAACAACTGATAGTTATTCTGACATCTATTGTTGCTTCGGTTGGTGCTGCGGGTATACCCGAAGCTGGATTAGTCACAATGACGTTAGTATTTTCAGCAGTTGGTTTGCCTACTCAGTATATTCTCTTGCTGATTACAGTAGATTGGTTTTTAGACAGATGTCGCACTGCAATTAACGTTATGGGAGATATGACTGTTAGTGCTTTAGTAGATGGAAAACAACCAAAAGTAGAGGTAGAGGAAGAATTTTTAGATGTAGAAGCTTAAATTTTTGTAACTCCTCCCTGTGTTCGCGCAGCGTGCGCGTAGCGCATTACGGGGAGGGTGTTTTTGTTTGAGATATTTTAAAGTTAGTTTACTTAGCAAAGAAATTTATAGATTTAAACTTATGGAACCAATCATTATTCATACAAATACTAGCCACGCATTAAAAGAATGGGCTGTTGCAGTTAATGCTTTAGAACAAGGTAAAACTATTATGTTGCTACGTAAAGGCGGCATTAGTGAAGAAAAAAATCGCTTTAAAGTTGCTTATGAACAGGTTTTGCTTTATCCTACCTATGAACATCAACAGCCACATTTACTTAAACCTGAGTATGCTAATCAAGTTACGCCAGTAGCATCAGGTTGGCATCCAGAAACTATCCGTATAAGTAGTTGGGCTGAAATTACTGATATTTTTCAAGTAAGTGAGGATCAAACAGTTTCAGCATTGCTTCCGTATCATATCTGGAACGAGCAATTTGTAAGCGATCGCCTGAAATGGAAACCGCGTCAACCTCTTTATATACTGCTGCTACGTACTTACCAACTAGCTCAACCTCAAGTTATTTCATACCGTCAAGAATATGGTGGTTGTAAATCTTGGATTAATTTATTAGAGCCTATTTCTATTCAAGATAAAACTCCCCTCTTAACCAAGGAAGAATATATGCAGCAAGTTGCTGAAATTCGCCAAATTATAGAGTAAATAAAGAATATGCGGGCAAGATGCCCGCGTGTTCTTTTGCGTAACTCCTGAATAAATTACTAATATTTTTCAACGGAGAGGGTGGGATTTGAACCCACGTTGACCTTGCAGCCAAAACAGATTTCGAGTCTGCCGCATTCAACCACTCTGCCA
This sequence comes from Oculatellaceae cyanobacterium, assembly GCA_036702875.1. Lineage (GTDB taxonomy): Bacteria > Cyanobacteriota > Cyanobacteriia > Cyanobacteriales > PCC-9333 > Crinalium. Next base: position 44,309 of record DATNQB010000012.1, read on the forward strand.
CCTCTCCAGAGGTTTGAGTCTATCGCTATTTTACTGGTATCAAGGCAAAAATTACCAGCATTTTAGAAAAACGAAGTATTATTATCTGTTACTTCCAACGTCGGCTCAAACTCATCCCCAGGTGTCCACTGAATCGCACCATCTCGACCAGTCCAGTAAAGTTTAATATTAGTCTTTTGCAAATTCGAGAGCGCCTCTGGATCAACTGTAAACGAAGAAGCGATCGCCACCCCTGGTTCCATAGCCTTTAACAAATCTGCCGTCAGCTTTCCTCCAGACCACCACAATACTTGAGGACGACGAGGTAAGCCTTCACTAATAGCTACCTGCTTTTGTTCTTCAGGTGTTAACTCTGGTAATACTAACCAAACTTGGTCACGGATTTGCAACTTAATTATTGGTGGTACAGCATTGAGTAGCTGAATCGTTGTCGAGCCAACAGGTGTATTTGTACCTACTGGCAAAGCTTGGTATGCACCTTGACTACCTTTAATAGCACCACCTATAACTGAACTAGCCTGATTTGCTGTTTCGTTGGCACTCGCATCGTAGAAACTTTTAACTGGTAAGCGTTTCAACAACTTTAGCCAGCCACTTCTTAACTTAGGTTCCAAATCAATTGCAACAGCCCAATCAATTTGATTGACACCTTGCTGTTGCAGAAACGGCAGAACCGTATAATTAGCTGTATCAGCATCCCCACTATTAACCAACACAACCTTGCCTTGGTCTTGAATTACCAAAACTGGCTGCCCGTCTGTTGCTAGTACCGTTGCTCTAAAAAGAGTAGCTTGAGTTTCCCATATTGGTAGCACTACTAATGCGATCGCCGCTATCAGAGCTAACCACCAACGCTTATGTAACCAGCGACTCAGCCAAACTAATACCATTAGCCCATAAATGGCGAGCAATTGCATGACAGAAATTTTGCCAATTGCAACAGAACTACCAGGAAGCCAACAGAAAAACTGCACCAACCCAATCAGCCAGTGAGTTGGATGATATAGCAACCATGCTGCCGAACTGCCACCCCAAGACCAAAATACCCCAAGCATTGCACTTATTACTCCACCAATACTAATTAAAGCAATCAGAGGAGTAGAAATAATATTGACCGCAATACTATAAGTTGCAACTAAACCAAATACATATACTTGCAGTGGTAGCGTCCACAAAGCAGCAGCAACAGGAACTGCCACCAAAGCTGCGATCGCAGGTGGTAACCAATCCAAACGCTTCATCAAAGCAGGTACAGTAACTAATAATCCCAACGTTGCTAAAAAACTCAGTTGAAATCCTAAATCCCAAATCCACAAAGGATTGAATAGCAGCAACAGACTAGCAGCAACTAGCAGTAATCCAATTGGCTTGGTTTTACGTTGCATTATCAAAGCAACTAAAACTCCAAAACCCATTACTGCTGCACGCATCACCGAAGGCTGTACACCAGTTAAGCCAACAAATATTATTAACGCGACTGTTCCAGCAATAAATTGTACCTTTGCTGAAAACCGCTTGGTCAAAGTTAACAACACACCCAAAATCAAAGAAACTTGGAAACCAGAGGCAGCTAACGCATGAGCCAAACCGACTTGAATAAACTGATCGCGAATATCGTAAGGCAAATCTACAGCCTTACCCCCTAAAACAATCGAACTCAGCAAAGGGCCTTCTGGACTTCCCAACCAATTTACTTGGGAACGGATAATACGTTGGCGAACTGCCCACCATCCCCATTGCTGTTTTTTTTCATCTACCCAACTAATTTGACGACCGCTAAAACCAGCGAATCCGCCTTCCCTCGCTAAGTAAGCTTTAAAATCAAAAGCACCTGGATTAGTAGCAGGTTTAGGTTTATACAAAACCCCAGTAACAGAGATAGCCTCACCGGGGTGTAAGCCAGTAGTTTGTAGTAAAGGCATAGTTACATACAACCTACCCCTAACAGCTTGGCTAACATCAGCAGGTGCTTCGCTAGTTCCTTGTACCTGACTCAACTGACGTGCTGCTAACCAAAATTGCGATCGCCTACTACGAGTTACACGAGGCTCACTTTCCACCTCACCTTGAACAACAAAAAGCTGCTCCTGCCTATTACCCTCAATTGTTGGCACAAAATTGCTGATGTCATTGGGTGCAGGTCGTGGTAGTCGGGCTTGAAAATAAACCGAGGCTAACAACCCAACAATTCCAGCCATTAGCCACAATCTTAGCTGTGGCCCTGTCCGCCAAAATCTAGGCATAATCAGCCCTAAGCCAATTCCCAGACCTAGCACCAAATAACCGCCCCAATTAGTTGCAGTAGATAACAAGCCTAAAATATAGGCAAAACTGATAATAATGCCACTAGCTGGACTCATTAAATAGCTAAACTCTTTTAGTTAACTAAATAATATAGTTAAGCAGCATTTTGTGTTTTACACAGTGGAAACCCTAAAGTTTCCCTTTGCTGCAAGTAAAGCTGGGCAATTCGTCGTGCTAAATTCCGAATTCTGCCAATGTAGCGCGTCCGCTCAGTTACAGATATTACACCCCTAGCCTGTAACAAATTAAACGTATGAGAACACTTTAAAACATAGTCCAAACTTGGTAGAGCCAAACCGCGCCCACCAAGTTGCTCCGCCTCTTGCTCATATAAGTTAAACAGCGTCAACAACATCTCAGCATTAGAAGCCTCAAAATTGTAAGTACACTGTTCAACCTCTCCTTGGAGGTGAACATCTCCATAAGTCACTTGGTCAGTCCAGTTAATTTTGGTAAAAGCATCTACCTGTTGGAGATACATTGACAATCGTTCTAATCCATAGGTGATTTCTATAGATACAGGGCGGCAGTCAATTCCCCCACATTGTTGAAAGTAAGTAAATTGAGTAATTTCCATCCCGTCTAGCCAAACTTCCCAGCCTACCCCCCAAGCTGCAACTGTAGGAGCTTCCCAGTTATCTTCAACAAACCGAATGTCGTGATCTTCAGGACGAATCCCTAAAGCTCTCAATGAGTCCAAATAAATCTCTTGAATATTGTCTGGAGAAGGCTTGATTAACACTTGATATTGATAATAGTGCTGGTAGCGGTTGGGATTTTCACCATAACGTCCATCTGTCGGGCGACGGCAAGGCTCCACATAAGCCACCGACCAAGGTTCTGGCCCCAAAGCCCTTAAAAACGTATGAGGATTCATTGTGCCTGCCCCTTTTTCCGTGTCATAGGGGTGAGCAATCAAGCAACCGCGATCGCTCCAAAACTGATGCAAAGTAGAAACAACCGATTGAAAATTCACAACTACCTTTCCAAAAAGTGGACAACGCCTATCCCATTTTCACTTAAAAGCAGTACCACAATAGGATTTCAGCTTTTTTCAAAAAAAATATCAAAATAGTTGACAGTTCTGGATGGAGTTGCTACATTAATAAAGCGGTCGAGACAAAGGGACGCGAAAGCGACACTTTTCCGAAGCGCCTGAACCTAGAAAATTATATAGTTTGAAAGCTTTATAGCACGAAACCTCGTCAAAAGCAATTAAGGCTCAAAGTAATAACTTTGAGCAAGGGGAACTTGGGTTCCCAAAATAGTAAGCCGAGCATAACTAACTTCATAAAATGGAGAGTTTGATCCTGGCTCAGGATGAACGCTGGCGGTCTGCTTAACACATGCAAGTCGAACGGGTGTAGAAATACATTAGTGGCGGACGGGTGAGTAACGCGTGAGAATCTGGCTTTAGGTTCGGGACAACCACTGGAAACGGTGGCTAATACCGGATGTGCCTTTATGGTAAAAGGTTAACCGCCTGAAGATGAGCTCGCGTCTGATTAGCTAGTTGGTGTGGTAAGAGCGCACCAAGGCGACGATCAGTAGCTGGTCTGAGAGGATGATCAGCCACACTGGGACTGAGACACGGCCCAGACTCCTACGGGAGGCAGCAGTGGGGAATTTTCCGCAATGGGCGAAAGCCTGACGGAGCAAGACCGCGTGAGGGAGGAAGGCTCTTGGGTCGTAAACCTCTTTTCTGTGGGAATAAGAAAGTGAAGGTACCATAGGAATCAGCATCGGCTAACTCCGTGCCAGCAGCCGCGGTAATACGGAGGATGCAAGCGTTATCCGGAATGATTGGGCGTAAAGAGTCCGTAGGTGGTGATTCAAGTCGATTGTTAAAGAGCGGGGCTTAACCCCGTAGAAGCAGTGGAAACTGAATCGCTAGAGAGAGGTAGGGGTAGAGGGAATTCCCGGTGTAGCGGTGAAATGCGTAGAGATCGGGAAGAACACCAGTGGCGAAAGCGCTCTACTGGGCCTCATCTGACACTGAGGGACGAAAGCTAGGGGAGCGAAAGGGATTAGATACCCCTGTAGTCCTAGCCGTAAACGATGGATACTAGGTGTTGTCTGTATCGACCCGGACAGTGCCGTAGCTAACGCGTTAAGTATCCCGCCTGGGGAGTACGCACGCAAGTGTGAAACTCAAAGGAATTGACGGGGGCCCGCACAAGCGGTGGAGTATGTGGTTTAATTCGATGCAACGCGAACAACCTTACCAGGGCTTGACATGTCTGGAATCTAGGGGAAACTTTAGAGTGCCTTCGGGAGCCAGAACACAGGTGGTGCATGGCTGTCGTCAGCTCGTGTCGTGAGATGTTGGGTTAAGTCCCGCAACGAGCGCAACCCTCGTCCTAAGTTGCCAGCATTAAGTTGGGCACTCTGAGGAGACTGCCGGTGACAAACCGGAGGAAGGTGGGGATGACGTCAAGTCAGCATGCCCCTTACGTCCTGGGCTACACACGTACTACAATGCTACGGACAAAGGGCAGCCAACCAGCGATGGTGAGCAAATCCCATAAACCGTGGCTCAGTTCAGATTGCAGGCTGCAACTCGCCTGCATGAAGGTGGAATCGCTAGTAATCGCCGGTCAGCATACGGCGGTGAATTCGTTCCCGGGCCTTGTACACACCGCCCGTCACACCATGGGAGCTGGTCATGCCCGAAGTCGTTACCCTAACCTGTAAAGGAGGGGGATGCCGAAGGCAGGGCTGGTGACTGGGGTGAAGTCGTAACAAGGTAGCCGTACCGGAAGGTGTGGCTGGATCACCTCCTTTTAGGGAGACCAACCACAGTTGGAGTGCAGTAATTAATTACTCCCCGACTGTCGTCATCCCAGGTCATCGAGAGTTAGTCATAGAGCTTTCAAACTATTAATGGTTCAGTTTAAGGGCTATTAGCTCAGGTGGTTAGAGCGCACCCCTGATAAGGGTGAGGTCCCTGGTTCGAGTCCAGGATAGCCCACATCAAATGGGGGTATAGCTCAGTTGGTAGAGCGCCTGCTTTGCAAGCAGGATGTCAGCGGTTCGAGTCCGCTTACCTCCACTGGCCTAAATTATTAAAGCCAGTGCTAATATTTAGTTTTTATACTACGTATTAGTAAAGCATTAATCCAAAAATGAAATTTATCTAGCAACTGAATTTTTAATTAAAAACTCAGCCTGCTGGAAGAAATTTCAGCAAGAACCTTGAAAACTGCATAGCAACAAAAAAAGTAGGTAGTCAAACAGAACTACAAGGTACCTAAGAGTACGTGTAGGAGCTAGATTTGACAATTAATAGTGGTCAAGATAATAAGGGCTGATGGTGGATACCTAGGCACACAGAGGCGAAGAAGGACGTGATTACCGACGAAACGCTCCGGGGAGTTGGAAGTAAACATTGAGCCGGAGATCTCCGAATGGGGCAACCCCAAGTACAGCCTGTTGAATCCATAGACAGGTATGAGCCAACCCAGCGAATTGAAACATCTTAGTAGCTGGAGGAAAAGAAATCAACAGAGATTCCCTTAGTAGCGGCGAGCGAAGCGGGAACAGCCTAAACCACGAGGTATATCCCCGTGGGGTAGTGGGACAACAGATACGAGACCATGGAAGTTAGACGAAGCAGCCTGATTGCTGCACCAGAGAAGGTGAAAGTCCTGTAGTTGAAAGTGGAAATGGCTCAGTTGTATCCCGAGTAGCACGGGTCACGAGAAATCCCGTGTGAATCAGCGAGGACCATCTCGTAAGGCTAAATACTCCTGTGTGACCGATAGTGAACAAGTACCGCGAGGGAAAGGTGAAAAGAACCCCGCAAGGGGAGTGAAATAGAACATGAAACCATCAGCTTACAAGCAATGGGAGGACGATTCAACGTCTAACCGTGTGCCTGTTGAAGAATGAGCCGGCGACTTATAGGCACTGGTAGGTTAAGGTAAGTATTTACCGCAGCCATAGCGAAAGCGAGTCTGAATAGGGCGTTTAATCAGTGTTTATAGACCCGAACCCGGGTGATCTAACCATGTCCAGGATGAAGCTTGGGTAACACCAAGTGGAGGTCCGAACCGACCGATGTTGAAAAATCGGCGGATGAGGTGTGGTTAGGGGTGAAATGCCAATCGAACCCGGAGCTAGCTGGTTCTCCCCGAAATGTGTTTAGGCGCAGCGGCTGAGATTAAAAGTTGGGGGTAAAGCACTGTTTCGGTGCGGGCTGCCTCAAGCGGTACCAAATCGAGACAAACTCAGAATACCAATTTGTATACTCAGCCAGTGAGACGGTGGGGGATAAGCTTCATCGTCAAGAGGGAAACAGCCCAGACCACCAGCTAAGGTCCCCAAATGGTCACTAAGTGATTAAGGAGGTGGGAGTGCATTGACAACCAGGAGGTTTGCCTAGAAGCAGCCACCCTTGAAAGAGTGCGTAATAGCTCACTGGTCAAGCGCTCCTGCGCCGAAAATGAACGGGGCTAAGTGACATACCGAAGCTGTGGGATTAGATAATAATCGGTAGGGGAGCGTTCCGAGGAGGGTGAAGCACTAGCGGCAAGCAGGTGTGGACGAATCGGAAGTGAGAATGTCGGCTTGAGTAGCGCAAATATTGGTGAGAATCCAATACCCCGAAACCCCAAGGGTTCCAGAGCCAGGCTCGTCCACTCTGGGTTAGTCAGGTCCTAAGGCGAGGCAGAAGTGCGTAGTCGATGGACAACGGGTGAACATTCCCGTACCGTTAATTGTTTGTGCAGAGGGACGGAGCAGGTGATGACCAGCCGGAGATTGGTAGTTCCGGTGTAAGTTCTCAAGGCGTTGAGGTTTGGAGAAAACAGACTGAGCCGAGAAGCGAATCCGACTGACTACGGTCAGGAAGTGGTACATCGTCATACTTCCAAGAAAAGCTCATATGTACGTTAAGCAATTAATGCCTGTACCCGAAACCGACACAGGTGGGGAGGTTGAGAAAACTCAGGGGCGCGAGATAACTCTCTCTAAGGAACTCGGCAAAATGACCCCGTAACTTCGGGAGAAGGGGTGCCCTCGTAACAGAGGGTCGCAGTGAAGAGGCCCAAGCGACTGTTTACCAAAAACACAGGTCTCCGCTAACGAGTAATCGGATGTATGGGGGCTGACACCTGCCCAGTGCCGGAAGGTTAAGGAAGTCGGTCAGGGGGAAACCCTGAAGCTGGCGACTGAAGCCCCGGTGAACGGCGGCCGTAACTATAACGGTCCTAAGGTAGCGAAATTCCTTGTCGGGTAAGTTCCGACCCGCACGAAAGGTGTAACGATTTGGGCGCTGTCTCGGAGAGAGACTCGGCGAAATAGGATTGTCTGTGAAGATACGGACTACCTGCACCTGGACAGAAAGACCCTATGAAGCTTTACTGTAGCCTGGAATTGGGTTCGGGCTTCGCTTGCGCAGGATAGGTGGGAGGCGTTGAAAGTTCCCTTGTGGGGGGACTAGAGCCAACGGTGAGATACCACTCTGGCGAAGCTAGAATTCTAACCTGTACCCGTAATCCGGGATGGAAACAGTTTCAGGTGGGCAGTTTGACTGGGGCGGTCGCCTCCTAAAAGGTAACGGAGGCGCGCAAAGGTTCCCTCAGGCTGGTTGGAAATCAGCTGTTGAAGTGCAAAGGCATAAGGGAGCTTGACTGCGAGAGTGACAACTCCAGCAGGGACGAAAGTCGGCCTTAGTGATCCGACGGTGCCGTGTGGAAGGGCCGTCGCTCAACGGATAAAAGTTACTCTAGGGATAACAGGCTGATCTCCTCCAAGAGTTCACATCGACGAGGAGGTTTGGCACCTCGATGTCGGCTCATCGCAACCTGGGGCGGAAGTACGTCCCAAGGGTTGGGCTGTTCGCCCATTAAAGCGGTACGTGAGCTGGGTTCAGAACGTCGTGAGACAGTTCGGTCCATATCCGGTGCAGGCGTAAGAGCATTGCGAGGAGCCTTCCTTAGTACGAGAGGACCGGGAAGGACGCACCTCTGGTGTACCTGTTATCGTGCCAACGGTAAACGCAGGGTAGCCATGTGCGGAGCGGATAACCGCTGAAAGCATCTAAGTGGGAAGCCCACCTCCAGATGAGTGCTCTCACTACTTTATGTAGGTAAGGTCACGAGCAGAACACTCGTTGATAGACGTTAGGTCGAAGCTCAGCAATGAGTGCAGCCAAGACGCACTAATAGACCGAGGGCTTGACCTCACAATTATTTGTTGCTATGCAGTCTTGGGGGTTCTTTTCCTCAACTTCTTTCCTGGTGCTCATTGCGCGGTGGTACCACTCCGATCCCTTCTCGAACTCGGTTGTGAAACGCCTCAGCGGCTACGATACTTTGGGGGTCGCCCCACGGGACAATCGCTCTGTGCCAGGT